>RZZX01000185.1 GCA_009929715.1 Bacteroidia bacterium | reverse complement strand
CCATCTGAAACATCTTGTATCGTGACTTCGACACCGCCAATGACTGTATCGCCAATCTTAGCGTTGTATCTAACAACAGCTGTACCTGATACTTGACTAGCATTGACCAGTTGCGATTTAGACGTACCGCCAAATTTAACACCGTCAATAATCCACTCAAAACTATCTGCTGACACTTCGTCGACATTTGAACCTTTGTAAACTCGTGCTGTTAGTGTTGTTGACCCAGTTGAGTTTTTAAAAGTCAGACCATTATCGCTGATAATTTCAAAGCGATAAGGTGTAACTTGGTCTACTAATTCTTTTAGTCGACCTGTCAAGTCCTGAGATACACGACTTTCAAGCGCTAAAATATTGCCAAATGTTGTCTTATTTTTAGTTGGGTCGCTAAAACAGATTGATTGCTCAGCTACTCGTGCCTGTATGATTAAAGTCGGCGTGAAACTGCGGTCTACAATGCGAACCGTGTCGCCAATATCCAAATCATAAAAACCAGTTACCTCATACGTGATAGCTGGATAAGCGTGTTTTTTAAGTTCATTCAAAGCTAGAGAGTACAGTGTGTTGACATTGCTTGTGCCGTCAGCTGAGTAATGCCGTCGTAACCAACCGTCCGTGTCGTTGAGTAATTGCGCTTTATATCGTGCTTTAGATTGTGGCGCAAAGATGTTCGGACTACCTTTTTTTGTGTAGTACTCAAGATTGCCGCTCTCGTCATACTCTTCTTTTTCAAAGCTCGTGATGTTGAGTCCATCTTTGCCAGTCGGAGTGATAGCATTGTAAAGGTCAGTCTTGTCAATAGTCCGCTTGATGCCGTCAACATTGCGACCGTACTCTAGTATCAAATCACGTCTATACGTACCGACACCTTGTGAAACTCCGTCGTATTTTTTGAAAAAATTGACCGTCATAGATTTCAGCGTGCCGTCACCGTTGAGTTCAGTCACAAACTCAATTTCAGCATCAAAATTGTTTGCGATACTAGTCAAGCGTGCAAGTCCTGTCTGCTCGCTCTCTAGCTTAATCTTAGCTGTTTTGTCAGACACCTCATTGATACCAAGCGTGATACCTGCATTATTTAATAGACCGTCATTATTTAGACACCAAAGTAAGTTGCGTGATGTTGTGATGTCAATTGGTGCTTTTGTTTCGTTAAGCAGTTCAAGGATCAGATTCTCACAGTATACAATTATTGACTTACTGCCAGAATCTGGTGTGATTGTCATGACATTAAAAAGATACTGTATGTCATTGTATTTAAAGCTGATATAAGCATCGTCCGTCAGATACTGCTCGCTTTCACGCCCTAACATATCGACTTTAAAAGTAAATGTGCTAGTCGCCTCTTTCAGTAACCTGCGCCATGTGTCGTCAGTATAGTGCATAGCCATAGGAACAACATTATCCATGTATGCAACTCGTCTAAGCGAGCTATCATGTATTGATATTAACACTTACAGATACCTCTCTTTCCATTCTACTGTTATTTCTGGGGCACTTTGCGACCAGTCTGACTGATAAAATTCAATCTGATTATCACCAGGTTGTAATGGTGCGAACAATGGTGGATTGACCGCTTCATCATTAGCTGGCAATCCGTTTAAAGTGATAGTAGCTGATTCTGTATCAACTACTAACTCACTACCATTACCATATCTGTTAGGTACATCAGACCATTTGTCGACGTACATTTTTCTGATTTGCATTTTTCTAACGACGTTGTTAGCTGCGAATTGTTGTCCTGTACGCTTGTCAAAATTTGTAAATACAGAAGATACTCTCGTTATCTTTTTATCAGTCAAGTTGTCAGCTGATACAGCGTAATATTTACCGTTGAAGTAGAATTGCAACTTACTTCCAATTTTCTTGAAATCTGAGTCGCCACGGCGTTCACAGAAAGGGTTTTCCTCTGGTCTGTGACTTGATGTAAAACCAAACGAAAATACTTGTCTGAGTTTATCGTTACCGTTCCCGTCGTTATAAAACGCTCGACAAAAAGCCTTATTCCCGTTCTTGTCGGTCTTAGCAATATACCAACGTGCCACAACATCGCTCCCAGACCAAAACACAATATCTTGGAGTCCTGTCTGCCCCATTCTGGTTGGCCAAAAAAACGAATTCCAATAGCAGTAGAACTTATCTGCTCCGATATTCCCCTCGCTGTCAGCTTGTAGTGTATATACTTTCCCAGCACCGTTCCACGTCTTAGTATTATTACCGTACGCGCCTAGTCGAAGTCCTCTTTGAGTTCCACTGCCGCTGACTGTTGTAGTACCAGATAAGTCAAAGTTGTTTTGGTCAGGTGGATATGTGCCAGACCAATCTGACCAACCTGATTCGTTAAAATTTACTGTGTCTAGTAACGTTTCGTCTTGCTTATAGTCAACACCTTCTGTTTCAGCTCTATTGCCGAGTTCCAAAACTCCACCAGCGTGTACAATGCCATACCATCCATTATCAGCCGTGCTTTTAAAGCGATAAGTTGGCCATACGGAATTTGACCCATTGTTATTAACGTTAACAGTTAAAATACCGTCAATCATAGTTGCTGTTGCTAACTTAGTGTCTGTTGAGTGTGATACGCCGTCGGGTATCAGCCAAGTTATAGTCCCGTGTCCAATAAAGCCTTTTCTAACTTCTTTAAAGTCAGTCTTTCCAGTTGTTACTGCTAAAAAATAACGATTAGGCATATGCCCAAACGCTAACTTTTTAGGTTCTGAAACATTTAAAATACGTTGTAAATCATCGTATTTAGCGTTTATGTCTCCTTTCATCGTGAAAGGCATTGATATAGTCTTGACACC
>RZZX01000184.1 GCA_009929715.1 Bacteroidia bacterium | reverse complement strand
AAAAAAGGAGAAAAGATTGGCTGTATGGAAAATAATGTTTAGTTTTGTCTAATTGTATATTTATAAGACTATAGAATGATGACATTTAGTAACATTTGTAACGAAATTTTCTGGCAATCAACGAATGATTATCACATTACAGATAGTGTAGATGCGCCAATGAACAACCCTTATGAGTTGAAGACCATCGAATATTATTTATATTTGAAGAACTGGATTGATGCTGTACAATGGCATTTTGAAGATATTATCCGTGATCCGCAGATTGATCCGGCTGAGGCTTTGGTGTTGAAGCGCAGAATCGATAAATCAAATCAAGATCGTACGGATTTAGTAGAATTAATTGATAGCTACTTCTTAGATAAGTATAAGGCTGTCACGCCGTTGGCCGATGCTACGATTAACACAGAGAGTCCAGCTTGGGCTGTCGACCGGTTGTCTATCTTAGCTTTGAAAATCTATCACATGCAGAAAGAGGTAGAACGTACCGATACTGCTGCTGAGCACCGTGCACAGTGCGAAACAAAACTGGCTGTTTTGCTTGAACAAAAGCAAGACTTATCATCGGCTATCGACCAATTATTGAGCGATATCGAAGGAGGTAAAAAATACATGAAGGTATATAAACAGATGAAGATGTATAATGACCCGGCATTGAATCCGGTGCTTTATGCGAAGAAATAATTAATGGCACGTATTCTTGTTATTCGCTTTTCTGCTTTGGGTGATGTAGCTATGACTATCCCTGTGATACACTCATTGGCTGTACAATATCCTGAGCATGAAGTAACGGTGCTGAGCCGTACATTTTTAAAACCCCTTTTTTCCGGACTACCGGATAATGTTCACTTTATCGGAGTTGATTTTACGGAAAGGTATAAAGGCTTTCAGGGGTTAAATAAACTTTTTAAGGAACTGAAGATTGAAAAGTTCGATTTTGTAGCCGACCTTCATGGGGTGCTTCGTTCTAACTACTTGTCGTTGCGATTCAAGTTATCGGGTACACCGGTGGCTACGATCTGCAAGGGGCGCACCGGCAAGCAAAAGTTGGTTCGGCAGCGGCATAAAGTGCTAGAGAATCAGAAGAGCTCTTTCAGACGTTATGCCGATGTGTTCGAAGCACTCGGCTTTCCTGTTTTAATGAACTTCTCTTCCATTTATGGCGATCAGAGAGGCGATCTGACACAAGTGGAATCCCTATCGGGTAAGAAAGGATCATCCAAGTGGGTGGGGATTGCTCCATTTGCTAAGCATGAGGGGAAAATCTATCCGCTGGATCAGCAGGAGCGTGTTGTAGCCTATTTGGCCTCCAAGCCCGATGTAAAGGTTTTCTTGTTCGGTGGTGGACCGCAAGAGAAGGCTGTTCTTGACGCCTGGGTGGCTAAATATCCTGCGTTGGTATCGACCGTGGGGCAGCTCAACATGCAGACCGAATTGATTTTGATGAGTCATCTAGATGTGATGGTGTCGATGGATTCTGCCAATATGCATTTGGCTTCATTGGTCAATGTACCGGTGGTTTCTATTTGGGGAGCTACGCATCCTTATGCCGGTTTTATGGGGTGGAAGCAACTTCCAGTCCATACGGTGCAGCTTGAGATGCCTTGTCGTCCTTGCTCTGTTTACGGACAAAAGCCTTGTCTGAGAGGCGATTATGCGTGTATGCGTGAAATCACGCCGGAACAGGTTATTGCTAAAATAGAGGGGATTATTAACTAAATCTTATTCTGATGAAGAACCTTATATTATATCAATTACGTAGCGGAAAAAATCCCAAGTTTATTTATTATGCTAAGGGTTTTTTAAATTTGATGATTCCGAAATTCTTTTTTAAGATGCGGTTGCAGGCGGCTCTGCAAAGTCTCTCTGTAAGAGATGATAAGGAGTATATTAAGGCGCGAGTTGATTATTACAATAAATTGTCCAAGGTTGTAACTTTGCCCAATGAAGCTAAGTTGCTTGCTGAGCATAAACTTGGTAAGCAGAAGGTTTATTTCTTTGATACCTATGAATATACGCGTTGGTTTCCGCAATGTTATAAGTGGGGATTTTGCCCGGGAGATGTGACTTATGTGCCTCGTTATCCTTCGGTGGTTAAAAGTCGTCCGTTGACAGTTGATAATCAGAATTCAGTCGTTTTGAAATTAGATAAGATTCGTCATTTTATTTTTGTAGAAGACAAAGTGCCTTTTGAACAGAAGCAAAACAGAGTCATTTTTAGAGGCAAGGTTAAAGGAAAAGATTCTAGAAGGTTGTTTATGAAGATGTATTTTGAGCATCCGATGTGTGATTTGGGGGATGTGAGTAAGCAGACGACTGATCCGCAAGTTTGGCAAACAGAGAAAAAAACCATTCGTGAGCATCTGGATTATAAGTTTATTTTGGCTTTAGAAGGGAATGATGTAGCAAGTAATTTAAAGTGGGTGATGTCTTCTAATTCTGTTGCTGTTATGCCTAAGCCTACTTGTGAAACTTGGTTTATGGAGGGTACTCTGATTCCTAATTACCATTATATTGAGATTAAATCAGACTTTTCCGATTTGGAAGAGCGATTGAATTATTATATCGCCCATCCTCAGGAGGCATTGGAAATTATTAGCCATGCGCATGATTATGTGGAACAATTTAAAAACAATAAGCGTGAAAAACTAATTGCTTTATTGGTGTTGGATAAGTATTTTAAAATGACGGGACAAGAAGTTGATATATATAAAGAAGGGCTAACAACCGATGAAATTAATGATTAACCCTAAATATGAGTATCTGAGGGAGTATCTCTCTCGGCTTCCTTACACGTTTGGGCAGGAGGG
>RZZX01000080.1 GCA_009929715.1 Bacteroidia bacterium | reverse complement strand
CAGAAAAACGGTTTATTCCGGATGCTTACCCTATTTCGGCTGCTTACAAAAAAAGAGAGCTTTATAGGCTCTCTCTTTTATATATATGAATAATAGATTATTCAGCTGATTCTGCTTGAGTTTCCTCAACTGCTGGAGCTTCAACAACTTCAGCAGTAGCTTTCTTAGAACGACGAGTACGAGTTGCTTTTTTAGCTACCGTTTCTTTCGCCATATTTTCATTATAATCTACAAGTTCAATGAAGCACATTTCAGCATTGTCACCTAAACGGTTACCGATTTTGATAATACGAGTATAACCACCCGGACGATCTGCAATCTTCACAGAAACTTCTTTAAACAATTCTGTTACTACAAACTTATCTTGTAAGTTGCTAAACACAACACGACGAGAGTTAGTTGTATCTTGTTTAGACTTAGTCAATAAAGGCTCAACAAACTTCTTCAAAGCTTTAGCCTTTGCTACAGTCGTAGTGATTCTTTTGTGCTTAATCAATGAACATGCCATGTTAGATAACATTGCACTTCTATGAGAAGCAGTACGACCTAAATGATTGAATTTTTTATTATGTCTCATTTTTTATTCTTTATCTAATTTATATTTAGAAATATCAGTTCCAAACGACAGATTCAGACTTTCCAGCAAATCATCAAGCTCGGTAAGCGATTTCTTTCCGAAGTTTCTAAACTTCAATAAATCTGTTTTGTTAAATTGAACTAAGTCCCCTAATGTTTCTACATCAGCTGCTTTCAAACAGTTGAGAGCACGAACAGATAAATCCATGTCGACCAACTTAGTTTTTAACAATTGACGCATGTGAAGAACTTCTTCATCAAACTCCTCATTACCATCAACATCTGCTGTTTCAAGAGTGATCTTCTCATCAGAAAACAACATAAAGTGATAAATCAGAATCTTAGCAGCTTCCTTCAAAGCGTCCTTCGGATGAATGGAACCATCCGTCGTAATCTCAAGTACTAGCTTTTCATAGTCAGTCTTCTGTTCTACACGGAAGTTTTCTACAGCATACTTAACATTACGTATCGGAGTGTAAATTGAATCAATTGGAATTACATTAACATCAGTGCAATATTCGCGATTTTCATCAGCAGGAATATAACCACGCCCTTTGTTAATTGTAATATCGATTTGCATAGTTGCTTCAGAATCTAAATGACAAATAACTATTTCAGGATTTAACACTTCAAATCCAGTCAGATACTTACCTATATCGCCTGCTTTAAATTCACTCGAATTCTCGACAGTGATGCTCACTTTTTCGCTCTCGAATTCTTCAACTACTTGCTTAAATCTTACTTGCTTTAGATTCAAGATAATGTTGGTAACATCTTCTTTAACCCCTGGTATACTCGAAAATTCATGCTCCACACCATCTATTTTAATGGTTGTGATAGCAAAACCTTCTAATGAAGAGAGAAGAATACGGCGCAGTGCATTACCTACGGTAATACCAAAACCCGGTTCCAACGGACGAAATTCGAATTTACCAAACTTCGAGTCCGCTTCCAACATTAATACTTTATCAGGTTTTTGAAATGCTAATATCGCCATGAAATTAATTATTATTTAGAATACAACTCAACGATTAAATGCTCTTTGATGTTTTCAGGAATATCAGCTCTTTCAGGAACGTATAAAACCTTTCCTAATTTAGAAGCTTCATCCCATTCCAACCAAGCATATTTGCTGTGGTTAAAACCAGCAAGTGAATTTGCAACTACCTCTAGAGATTTAGATCTTTCACGAACTCCAACTAACTGACCGGGTTTAACTGCGTAAGAAGGAATGTTTACCACTTTACCATCAACAGTAATGTGCTTGTGACTTACCAACTGACGAGCTGCTGCACGCGTAGGTGCAATACCCATACGGTATACGATGTTATCAAGACGACCTTCCAATAACTGAATGAGAACTTCACCAGTAATACCTTTTGCGGTAGCGGCTTTTTCGAACAAGTTACGGAATTGTTTTTCTAAAACTCCATAAGTATATTTCGCTTTTTGTTTTTCGCGAAGTTGGATACCATATTCTGAAGTCTTTCTTTTTCTAGAATTTCCGTGTTGTCCGGGAGGGTAGTTTTTCTTAGATAAAACTTTATCAGCTCCAAAAATTCCTTCACCGAATTTACGAGCGATTCTTGATTTTGGTCCAGTATATCTAGCCATTTTTTAAAATATTTAATTGTTTATTCATGAACTTAATTTGTTGCAGGCGCGATTACAGAGAAGAAATTAGTGCAATCCAAAACAAAATCAAGTTTCATTGTCATTAAAGATACCTATTAAACTCTACGTCTTTTCGGAGGACGACAACCATTGTGTGGCAATGGAGTAACATCTACAATCTCAGTCACTTCAATACCAGCTCCATGGATAGTTCTAATAGCAGACTCACGCCCGTTTCCTGGACCTTTCACATACGCTTTTACTTTTCTTAGGCCAAGATCAAATGCTATTTTAGCACAATCTTGGGCAGCCATTTGAGCTGCATAAGGAGTGTTCTTTTTTGAACCTCTAAATCCCATCTTACCAGCAGATGACCAAGAGATAATCTGCCCTTCACTGTTTGCAAGAGAAACAATAATATTGTTGAAAGATGAATGAACATGTAACTGTCCATTAGCATCAACTTTCACATTTCTCTTCTTAGCTGCAACTGTTTTTTTTGCCATATCAACAATTATTATTTAGTAGCTTTTTTCTTATTAGCAACGGTTTTCTTTCTACCTTTACGAGTACGCGCATTGTTCTTAGTGCTCTGACCTCTAAGAGGCAAACCAATACGATGACGAACTCCACGGTAGCAACCAATATCCATTAACCGCTTAATGTTCAATTGAACTTCAGAACGAAGATCACCTTCTACTTTAAATCCAGCTCCAATAATCTCACGAATCTTAGCAGCCTGATCATCTGTCCAGTCCTTAACTTTAATGTCTTTATCTACACCAGCTTCATCTAAAATCTTAGCTGAACTACTGCGACCTATTCCATATACATAGGTCAACGCAATTTCGCCTCTTTTGTTTTGAGGTAAATCTACACCAACTATTCTTATAGCCATATACTAAATTATTTTTTTTGCAAAAATAATAAATTATCCTTGACGTTGTTTATACTTAGGATTCTTCTTGTTAATAACATACAAACGGCCATTACGTCTAACGATCTTACACTCTGGCGTACGTTTCTTTAAAGATGCTCTTACTTTCATATCTAATTTTATTTATATCTAAATACAATTCTTCCTTTCGATAAGTCGTAAGGAGACATTTCAACTCTCACTCTATCACCCGGCAAAATCTTAATGTAATGCATTCTCATTTTACCTGAGATATGAGCAGTAATCTCATGCCCGTTTTCTAATTCAACACGAAACATTGCATTAGACAATGCTTCAACTATCACTCCATCTTGTTCTATTGCTGATTGCTTAGCCATATTAATTAAATTGCTTTATCTCCTAAAACTTCTTCTATAAAACTAAAAGACGACAAAATATCTGCTTTACCCACTCCTACAGCAACAGTGTGCTCAAAATGAGCAGCATATTTTTGATCTCTAGTTCTAACTGTCCAACCATCACGTTCCATTATCACTTGTCGACTGCCAAGTGTTATCATCGGTTCGATTGCAATACAAAGGCCTCTTTTCATCAATGGACCATAACCTCTTTTCCCATAATTAGGAACTTGAGGATCTTCATGCATCTCCTTTCCGATACCATGTCCAACAAATTCACGCACCACACCATAGGACCGAGATTCACAATACTGCTGTATAGCATATCCGATATCTCCAATTCTATTTCCTTGAACGGCATTTTGAATACCAAGGTATAATGCTTCTTTCGTTGTTCTCAGTAAATTCAAGACCTCTGTATCCACCTCACCTACACAAAAAGTATATGCAGAATCACCACAGAAACCATTCATATAAGTACCACAATCTACCGAAACAATATCACCATCTCTTAAAACAGTGTCATTGGGAATTCCATGGACTACTTGATCATTCACAGAAGTACAAATTGATGCCGGATATGGTTCACCCTTTTGATTAGGAAATCCTTTAAAAGTAGGAATCGCACCATTATCTCTTATAAATTCTTCTGCAACTTTGTCTAGCTCACGAGTTGTGACACCTGGCTTAACAATTTTAGCTATCTCCGCCAAAGTTTTGCCTACAAGAAGGTTACTTTGACGAAGTAACTCTATTTCATCTTCAGTCTTAAGAAATATCATTTCTACTAAAAATTAATATGCAGCGACTCCAGAGCGTCCCTTAACACGACCCGATTTCAACAAGCCGTCATAATGTCTCATCAACAAATGACTCTCTACCTGTTGTAACGTGTCGAGGACAACACCTACAAGAATCAACAAAGATGTTCCACCAAAGAACTGAGCAAAACCAGCCTGCACATCAAAAAGACTAGCAAATGCTGGTAATATAGCAACTAAAGCCAAGAAGAAAGAACCAGGCAAAGTAATATGAGACATAATATCATCAATATACTCTGCAGTCTGCTTACCTGGTTTAATGCCTGGTATAAAACCATTATTACGCTTCATATCTTCAGCCATCTGAGTAGGGTTAATTGTAATTGCAGTATAGAAATATGTAAATAAAATAATCATAACTGCAAAAACAAAATTATACCAAAAGCTTGTGTGATCTGTAAAGGCGTGCAAGAAACTACCTGCCGTATTTACATCAGAAAAACCTACAAGTGTAATCGGAATAAACATGATTGCCTGCGCAAAGATAATAGGCATAACACCTGCAGCATTTACTTTTAAAGGTATATACTGTCTTGCACCACCATATTGTTTATTGCCCACGATACGCTTTGCATATTGCACTGGTATCTTACGTGTTCCCTGTACCAAAAGAATGGCAGCAGCAATAACAACCAAAAGAAATACCATCTCAAATAAAAACATGATCAAACCACCATTTTTATCTGTTCTAGAAATAAATTCCTGTGCTAAAGAGTTCGGAAAGCGAGCAATAATACCGATTAAAATGATAAATGAAATACCATTACCAATCCCTTTATCAGTAATTCTTTCACCAAGCCATAAAATAAACATGCTACCTGCTGCCAGTATGATGGTAGAAGTAAACATAAATAGAGTCCAATCTAATGAAGCATTTAAGGAAGGTCCAGCCTGCATTTTAAGATTGAGTAAATAAGAAGGAGCCTGAACCAACAATATCATAATCGTTAAATAACGCGTATATTGATTCATCTTTCTTCTACCACTCTCCCCTTCACGTTGCAGCTTCTGAAAGTAAGGAACAGCAATTCCTAACAACTGAATAACAATGGATGCAGAGATGTAAGGCATAATTCCCAATGCAAAAATTGATGCATTAGAAAATGCTCCCCCAGAGAACATATTCAACAAGGCCAAAAGCCCCTCACTTGTTTGTTGGTGCAATTGCGCCAGCATCCCTGGATTGATTCCCGGCAATACGACATACGAACCAAAACGGTAAATTGCCACAAACAATATGGTGATGAGGATCCGTTGTCTCAGATCCTCAATTTTCCATATATTCTTTAATGTTTCAATAGCTTTTCTCATTGAATCAGAGTTTTACTATGCTTCCACCAACAGCCTCAATCGCAGCAATCGCAGCTTTTGAAAAGCCATGAGCTTCTACATTAAGTTTGCTAGTTAAAGCTCCATTTCCTAAAACTTTTACTAACTGATTTGAAGAGATATATCCTGCTTCAATAAAATCATTCAATCCAACAACAGTCAATTTTTTTGCTTCTGCAAGTTTTTGAATAGTATCTAGATTAATTGCTTTATATTCTACACGATTGATATTCTTAAAGCCAAATTTAGGAACTCGACGTTGAAGAGGCATCTGACCACCTTCAAAACCGATCTTCTTAGAATATCCAGATCTTGACTTAGCTCCTTTATGACCTCTAGTAGAAGTTCCCCCCAAGCCAGAACCTGGACCACGTCCGATTCTTTTTCTTGTCTTTGTAGATCCTTCTGCAGGTTTTAAATTACTTAAATTCATATGTAATTAATTTTTCTATTCAACAAATAATTACTTAATAACGGTAACTAAGTGCTTAACCTTACTTACCATACCAAGAATCGAAGGAGTACATTCGTGCTCAACCACACGATTCATCTTACGAAGTCCTAGTGCATCTAGAGTTCTTTTTTGATCTGCTGGAGCACCAATTCTACTTTTAGTTTGTTTAATCTTAATAGTTGACATATATTCCTCCTTATCCTCTAAATACTTTTTCAATACTAATTCCGCGGTTTTGAGCAACTGTTCTAGCATCACGCATTTCGCTCAAAGCTTGAATTGTCGCTTTCACCAAGTTATGCGGGTTAGAAGAACCTTTTGACTTAGCCAAAACGTCTGTTACACCAGCACTCTCAAGCACAGCACGCATAGCGCCACCAGCAACAACTCCAGTACCGTGAGATGCAGGTTTGATGAAAACTTCAGCACCACCGAATCTTGCAGTCTGTTCATGAGGAACAGTACCTTTCAAAATAGGGACTTTAACTAAATTTTTCTTAGCCGACTCAACACCTTTAGCGATAGCTGCTGTTACTTCACCAGCTTTACCAAGTCCCCAACCGATAAGACCATCTTCATTACCTACAACCACGATTGCAGAGAAACTAAATGTTCTACCACCTTTAGTTACTTTAGTAACACGATTAATAGCAACTAATCTATCTTTTAGTTCTATATCGTTAGTTATCTTAACTCTATTATTAACTCCTGCCATAATGATTAAAATTTAAGTCCACCGTTACGAGCAGCATCAGCTACTTCTTTTACTCTCCCATGATACAAGTAACCATTACGGTCGAAAACAACAGTAGTTACACCTGCTTCTTGAGCTTTTTTAGCAATCATTTCTCCTACTTTAGAAGCTTGTTCTCTCTTTGCAACTTTGTCAGCTATTCCTAAAGAAGAGGCTGCTGCCAATGTCTTACCAGAAAGATCATCAATGATCTGGACATAAATTTGCTTATTACTTCTAAAGACACTCATACGCGGACATTCAGTTGTACCTGAAATCTTATTACGTACTCTATATTTGATCTTTACTCGTCTTTCTATTTTTGTTGTCATAATACTACTAATTTTTATATCAATTACTTAGCACCTGCTGATTTACCAGACTTTCTACGAATCACTTCGCCAACAAACTTAATACCCTTACCTTTGTATGGTTCAGGTTTACGGAAAGAGCGTATTTTAGAGCAAACTTGGCCGAGTAGTTGTTTATCACACGATTCCAATATAATAAGAGGATTCTTATTTCTTTCAGACTTAGTTTCAACTTTTACTTCAGAAGGTAACTGGATGAAAATAACATGTGTATAACCAAGAGATAATTCAATAATATTTCCTTGGTTAGAAGCACGATAACCTACACCTACAAGTTCAAGTTCTTTTTTATATCCTTCAGAAACACCAACAACCATGTTGTGGATCAATGAACGATACAAACCATGAAATGCATGTTTTTGTTTGGGGTTATCAAGCATCACTTTTTCATTCTCAGCCAAAGTAACTTGTCCCTCTTCAATTGTTACATTTACAGCAGGGTTTACATACTGACATAGTTCGCCTTTGGGTCCCTTTACGGTAACCACATCATCCTTTAGAGTGATTGCCACTCCTGCAGGGATACTAATGGGTAATTTTCCTATTCTTGACATTGCTAATTCCTCCTTACATTAATATACATAACACAAAACTTCACCGCCAATTTTTAATTCAGCAGCTTCTTTGTTAGTCATTACACCCTTAGAAGTAGATATTATAGCAATACCTAACCCGTTAATAACACGTGGCATATCTTTGTAACCAGTATACTGACGCAAACCTGGCGTAGATACTCTAATTAGCTTTTTGATTGCATTAACTTTGTTAACTGAATCATACTTCAAGGCAACTTTAATTGTGCCTTGAGGACCATCTTCTACAAACTTATAATTAAGGATGTAGCCTTTTTCAAAAAGAATCTTAGTGATTTCTTTTTTCAAATTCGAAGCAGGAACTTCCACAACTCTGTGCTTTGCACCAATTGCGTTCCGCAACCTCGTTAAATAATCTGCTATTGGATCTGTCATATAAAATAAATTAAATTAATCAGGCCTCCCTGACAATATTTAAACAAAATTACCAGCTTGCTTTTTTAACACCTGGAATTAAACCATTAGATGCCATTTCACGAAACTGAATTCTAGAAATACCAAACTGACGGATATATCCCTTTGGACGACCTGTAAGTTTGCAACGATTATGCAAACGAACAGGAGAGGCATTTTTAGGAAGTGCCTGTAAAGCATCATAATCGCCCTCTTTTTTCAATTGAGCTCTTCTTTCAGCATATTTGGCTACTAATTTAGCACGCTTAACTTCGCGAGCTTTCATTGATTCTTTTGCCATATCTCTTAGTCTTTTTTAGCGTTTTTAAAAGGTAAACCAAATTCTTTCAAAAGAGCATAACCTTCTTCATCTGTTTGAGCAGAAGTTACAAAGGTAATATTCATTCCGAGAATTCTACTAATACTTTCGATATTTATTTCAGGGAAGATAATCTGTTCCTGAATACCAAGAGTATAATTTCCTTTACCATCAAACTTGCTTTCAATACCTTTAAAGTCACGGATACGTGGAAGAGCTACACGAACTAATTTCTCAAGAAATTCGTACATTCTCTCGCGACGTAAAGTTACCATTACTCCAATTGGCATTTTCTTACGCAATTTAAAATTAGCAATATCCTTACGTGAAATAGTAGCAACAGCCTTTTGGCCGGTGATAGCTGTCATTTCATTAATTGCTACTTCAATAATCTTCTTATCAGCAACAGCCATACCTAAACCTTGATTGATTACAATCTTTTTAAGTACAGGAACTTGCATAGAAGAAGAATATTGAAACTGTGATTTCAATGCAGGTGCAATACGCTCTGCATATTCTTTCTTAAGGCTAGCAGTATTACTCATTACTTAATCTCCTCTCCTGTTTTTTTAGAATAACGCACTAAAGTTCCTTCAGAACTTTTTCTTCTTCCAATACGAGTTGCTTTGCCAGTTTTAGGATCAACTGGGTTCAAGTTAGAAATGTGAATAGAAGCTTCTTGTTTCACAATACCTCCTTGAGGATTCTTTGCATTGGGTTTTGTACTTTTTGATACCATGTTGATACCTTCCACAAAAGCACGTCCTTCTTTAACAAGGACTTTCAATACACGACCAGTTTTACCTTTATCCTCACCAGCATTCACAAAAACTGTATCGCCTTTCTTAATATGTAGTTTACTCATTACTCAAATCTTTTACAAAATTAAAGTACCTCAGGCGCAAGTGATACAACTTTCATGTTTGTAGCACGAAGTTCTCTTGCTACAGGACCGAAAATACGACTACCTCTAATTTCACCCGCATTATTTAACAATACGCAAGCATTATCATCAAAACGTATATAAGAACCGTCAGCACGACGAATTTCTTTCTTTGTACGCACGATCAAAGCTTTTGACACTGCACCTTTTTTAATATCACTAGAAGGGATCACGCTCTTTACAGAAACGACAATTACATCCCCTACTGAAGCATAGCGACGACCTGTACCGCCTAATACACGAATACAGAGAGCCTCTTTTGCTCCACTGTTATCACATACTGTAAGTCTGGATTCTGCTTGTATCATAATTACTTAGCTCTTTCGATTATTTCAACTAATCTCCATCTTTTGGTTTTGCTCAAAGGACGAGTTTCCATGATGCGCACAGTATCACCTATGTTACATTCATTCTTTCCATCATGAGCATGGTATTTTTTCGTTTTACTAACGAACTTACCATAAATAGGGTGCTTTTCTTTAAACTTAGCTGCTACAGTAATGGTTTTATCCATTTTGTTACTTAGCACCACCCCTGTTCTTTCTTTTCTTAAATTTCTTGCTTCCATCAAGCTGATCATTTATTATTTAGTTCTCTCTGGCGTAACTCAGTTTTCATACGTGCGATAGTCCTGCGTAACTGCTTAATTAGAGCAGGGTTTTCCAAAGGAGAAATAGAATGATTTAAGACCATTTGGTCATAATTAGCCATTTCCGCTTGAACTCTCTCTACCAAATCATTGGTAGTCATCTCTTTAATTTCTGCTTTTTTCATAGACATTACGCATTTTGATTTTCAATATCATAATCACGTCTCACAACAAACTTCGTCGTAATCGGAAGTTTTTGAGCAGCCAAACGTAAAGCTTCTTTAGCGATTTCATAAGAAACGCCTTCAGCTTCAAAAATAATTCTACCCGGAGTCACTGGAGCAACAAATCCTTCCGGTGCTCCCTTACCCTTACCCATACGTACATCGGCAGGTTTTCTTGTAATAGGTTTGTCCGGGAAAATGCGGATCCAAATTTGACCCTGACGTTGCATATATCTTGTTACTGCAATACGCGCAGCTTCAATCTGACGGCCTGTAATCCATTTAGTTTCCAAAGCCTTTATTCCAAAAGAACCGAAAGCCAATTGATTACCTCTTTGGGCATTACCTTTCGAGCGGCCTTTTTGTTGTCTTCTGAATTTTGTCTTTTTCGGTTGTAACATAGTTTCCTAAAATTCAAATTCGTTTAGCGATTATTTTTCTTTCTTTTGAAGTTTCTTCCGCCGTTGTTTGTATTATTACCACGACCGCTTTCTTTGCTCTGAGTGAAGTTTGGAGCCAATTCTCTCTTACCAAACACTTCTCCTTTGCAAATCCAAACTTTAATACCAAGCAACCCCACTTTAGTCAACGCTTCAGCGTGGCAGTAGTCAATATCAGCTCTAAATGTATGAAGAGGAGTTCTTCCTTCTTTGTACATCTCAGAGCGTGCCATTTCAGCACCGTTCAAACGACCTGAAATTTGGATTTTGATACCTTCAGCGCCCATACGCATGGTATTAGCAATAGCCATTTTAATAGCACGACGATAAGCGATTTTTCCTTCAACTTGACGAGCGATATTGTTAGCAACAATAACAGCGTCAAGTTCTGGTCTTTTCACTTCAAAAATATTAATCTGAATATCTTTATCGGTAATTTTCTTCAACTCCTCTTTTAACTTATCAACCTCTTGTCCGCCTTTACCAATAATAATTCCTGGGCGAGCAGTACAAACCGTAATAGTAACGAGCTTTAATGTACGCTCTATTACGATTCTAGAAATACTTGCTTTCGCAAGTCTTGCATTAAGATATTTACGGATTTTGCTATCTTCAAGCAAAGAATCACCGTAATTATTTCCACCATACCAATTAGAATCCCATCCTCTGATAATTCCCAAACGGTTGCTTATTGGATTAACTTTTTGTCCCATCTACCTTAATTTTGATCTTCGTTATTACTCTTAGAATCAACGAACAAAGTTACGTGATTCGAACGTTTGCGGATTCTATAGCCTCTACCTTGCGGTGCAGGACGCATTCTTTTCAATGTAGCGCCACCGTCAACAAAAATCTTAGTTACAAACAATTCTCCGCTTTCAGCTTTACGTTCGTTTTTCTGCTCCCAGTTAGCTATTGCTGAACGAAGCAGCTTTTCCACTCTAGCAGCAGCTTCTTTAGAAGAAAACTTCAAAACACCAAGTGCTCTATTCACTTCCATGCCACGAATCATGTCAGCCACGAGACGCATTTTACGTGGAGAAGTGGGAACATTTTGCAATTTAGCAAAATACATGGTCTTTAGGGCTTCTTTTCTTTTTTCAGCCGATATTTTTTTTCTAGCTCCCATTATATTATTACTTTTTTATTTCTAATAAATCCTGTTATCTTTTCTTATTACCGCCATGTCCTCTGAACGTACGAGTTGGAGAAAATTCGCCCAACTTGTGTCCTACCATGTTTTCGGTAACATAAACAGGAATAAATTTATTTCCATTGTGAACTGCAACTGTATGCCCTACAAAGTCAGGCGAAATCATTGAAGCTCTAGCCCATGTCTTAACAACAACTTTCTTACCACTTTCGTTCATGGTAAGCACTTTCTTTTCAAGCTTTACGTTAATATATGGACCTTTTTTTAATGAACGACTCATAATTTACTCAATTAATCAGATTACTTTTTTCTTCTCTCAATAATGTACTTAGACGAATGCTTCTTAGGAGCTCTTGTCTTAAGACCCTTAGCATATAAACCTGTACGTGATCTTGGGTGTCCTCCAGAAGCGCGTCCTTCACCACCACCCATTGGGTGATCCACAGGATTCATAACAACACCACGGTTGCGAGGACGACGACCTTGCCAACGAGAACGTCCAGCCTTACCTGAACTCTCCAAACCATGATCTGAGTTACCAACACTACCAATAGTAGCTTTACAAGTGCTAAGTATTTGTCTAACTTCACCTGAAGGCAATTTGATCACACAATATTTTCCTTCTCTAGAAGTCAACTGAGCAAAGTTACCAGCAGATCTAACTAGGGCTGCACCTTGTCCAGGACGCAACTCAATATTGTGAATCACAGTACCCACAGGAATGTTTTGAAGAGGAAGTGCATTACCAATCTCTGGCGCCGCAGTTTCACCTGACATTAAAGTCACACCAACTTGCAATCCATTGGGAGCAATAATATATCTTTTCTCACCATCAGCATAAAACAACAAAGCAATACGAGCCGAACGGTTCGGATCATATTCAATTGTTTTTACCACTGCAGGAACACCGTCTTTATTTCTCTTGAAATCAACGATACGAATCATCTTTCTATGACCACCGCCAAGATAGCGCATAGTCATCTTACCTACGTTGTTACGTCCGCCTGATGTCTTCTTACCAAATACAAGAGACTTTTCTGGTACATGTGCAGTAATCTCTTCAAAAGTACCAATAATTTTATGTCTTTGCCCCGGTGTTGTGGGCTTAAATTTACGTACTGCCATTTCTGTTAAATATTGCTATAAAAATCAATAGTATCCCCTTCTTTCAATGTCACAACAGCTTTTTTATAAGCATTCGTACGCCCATTAATAATACCAGCTTTAGTATATCGGCTTTTATTCTTGCCTGAATACTTCATGGTATTAACATCAACAACCGTAACATTATAAAGGGCTTGAACCTCTCTCTTAATTTCTAATTTATTAGCGTCAGGACGTACAACAAACCCAAAACGGTTTAGTTTATCAGTCATTGCAGTCATTTTCTCTGTCACCAATGGTTTAATAATAATTCCCATTATTTAAGCCTCCTTATTTAAATTAAGATCTCGCCAATAGCCTTCAACGAGTTCTCTGTAAACATGACAACTCCGGCATTCAATACTCTGTAAGTATTTAAGCCTGAGATAGTCTGAACATTCGCTCTTTGAATATTTCGAGCCGACAAATATACGTTTTTATTTGCTTCTGGTAAAATCATAAGTAGCTTTTTATCAGAAACTTTAAGATTTTTTGTCATATTAATAAAATCTTTAGTTTTTGGAGCCTCAAAAGAGAAGTCTTCAACAACTACGATTCCATTAACCTGAGCTTTATAAGCCAAAGCAGATTTACGCGCCAATGCTTTCACTTTCTTGTTCAGCTTGAAGTAATAATCTCTTGGTTGCGGGCCAAAAACACGACCACCACCAACAAGAAGCGGAGAGTTAATATCGCCACGACGAGCGCCACCACCACCTTTTTGACGTCCAAGCTTACGGGTAGAACCCGAAACTTCACTTCTTTCCTTTGACTTATGAGTACCCTGACGTTGATTGGCCATAAATTGCTTTACGTCCAAATAAATAGCATGGTCGTTGGGCTCAATTCCGAAGATAGATTCATTTAACGTAACCTTTCTCCCAGTGTCTTCACCTTTAATGTTATATACGTTAACTTCCATTATTTCTCAATTAAAACGATTGAACCTTTGCAACCCGGGATTGAACCTTTAATCAAAAGAAGGTTATGTTCCGCGATTACCTTTAATACCTTCAAATTTTGGACAGTAACTCTGTCACCACCCATTTGTCCACCCATGCGCATTCCTTTGAATACTTTAGCTGGGTAAGAACAAGCACCGATAGAACCCGGTTTACGAGCACGGTTATGCTGACCGTGAGTTGCTTGACCGACACCGCCGAAACCATGTCTTTTAACAACACCTTGGAAACCCTTACCTTTAGAAGTTCCAACTACGTCAACAAAATCTACATCAT
Organism: Bacteroidia bacterium; assembly: GCA_009929715.1. GTDB lineage: Bacteria > Bacteroidota > Bacteroidia > Bacteroidales > Bacteroidaceae > Bacteroides. The sequence continues at coordinate 292 of RZZX01000080.1, read as the reverse complement.
TAAACAGTTCTACTGTAATAACGTCACCGAGATTCAACTCTGTTTCAAACTCTTTGAACTCAGCCAAGTGTCTCTTTGGTGTTACTCCTGCTCTTTTAAAGTGGCCCATCAACGGTTTAGTGGTATGTTTTTCCTTTTTGTCTTGGAAACCCAACTGAACAGCTTCATAGCCATCTGTTTCAACAGTCTTTACTTGAGTAACAACACAAGGACCTGCTTCGATAACAGTGCATGGTACATTTTTACCATCGGCACTGAAAACGGATGTCATTCCGATTTTTTTTCCTAATAA
>RZZX01000183.1 GCA_009929715.1 Bacteroidia bacterium | reverse complement strand
AACTTGAAAGTCTCGGAATAAATCTTACGAGATGATTCTGACATAATCTTTCTTTTTTTATGCCTCTAAATGTGTGTCAACCAAAATCCGTGTAAGACACATTGATTCACAAGCTTTTCCGAAGAGAGATTAAGCCAGATGAAGCGTGTGAAATTTGGCTGATTTGCTGTTGTGTTCTGAGGGCTATCGGATGAGATAGTAATTGGTTGGCTATCTCTTCGTCAAAAAGCAGACGAGGGTTATAATTCCCTTTGAAAAACTCTTCTATATATTGTTTCTCCATATCCTGCAATTGCATGAGAGAAGATAGGTAATCAATCACAGTGCGATTAATCTCGTCTTTAGGATATTTACCAGCGTTGATATGCAGCATAGGAAGTAACTGTGTCTTAATATCCTGAAAAGGCATATCCAAAATATGGCTAACATCTTGTTCCAGCAACTTCGGATTATCGGTATTTCCCAATGTACTATAAAAGACAATGCTCTTTCTTAAAAGGTCACGCTCTTGTGAGGTTGAGAGTATTCCGGAAGTGGCAAGACTGTATATATCGTAAATATCTCTTGGCTTACATCTTTCATAAAAAGCCTTAATCTTTCCAGCAAACAACTCTATTATAGACACATGAGCCACTGAAAGAGTCGACTCTTTCATAGAAAACGGATATGGGATGCTGGTTTCTACCGCTTCGAAAATGTGACAACGATTGTGATAGTTTATATCCAATTTGATTTTATCACGGCTTCCAGTGGCAGTTGTGTATAGCAATGAAAAAGAATCCAATGCAAAAGAGTTTCGTCCAGTTTTGATATAACCATGTTCTGCACAATAAGCATCCAAAACCCTATTTATATTCTCCCTTTGTACAAGCATCTCTTCTTTAGGAAGATTGGTGGAAAAGTTTAAATCCAAATCAACGGACAAACGAGGCAATTCATCAAAAGCCACCAAATTGATGGCTGTACCTCCTTTTAGCAACAATCTACCTTCAAATTCTGGTAGTGTGTTCAAATCATTAAGAATGAAAGACAGACGCAATATCTTCTCTATATTATTGATGGTGTAATTATTATCACGAGCTACGGCTTCTATATCCGCTTTTGTATATTCAAATTTCATAATACATATCCTTTTGAATTTGCTTCATCACATTATCCGGCACACAAAGATTCCACTCTTTGGAAAATGAATTGCAATGATAGGGATTGACCAGATAGCTGATATTTTTCCCCATACCAGCTTTACAAGCCTCAAAGAAGGAATCAGAAAGCTGCAATAACTCTTTGAATAAAGATAAAAGAAAGCCAGTACGCTGATACAAACTTTTGCTATTGTATAATTTCAAACAATGAAGCATCTCTTCTTCCTGAATATCCGTAGGAGCAATTTCGGCAATGGCATACAGTAACTCTTCCAGTCCACCAGCAAGATTAATATTGTAGAGGCAATCTATCACAGTCTGACTCAAAGAGGTTACCCGAATAGGATAAGGCTCGTTCTTGTCAATAATGACCGGATGGTGCAAGAACTTAATCGGCTTCCAGATATAAGATTCGTTCTGATAGGTGAAAGTTCGGAAGTTAGATGGGCTATGTACATATAGCCAATTAAACTCTTGTGTCTGTAGCATATAGTATTCTAAAGCAGAATGATATACCAGACAACCTTTTTCCACCGCATTGCAGGCAATCCGGTATTTATCATGGAGATCAGACGGCAAATAAACTCCCTTACGGACATGAGCTAAGATACCCTGCTTCTTCCAATGGCGGAAACGGGACTTTATCGTACTGCCTTTGGGTGTTTTTGCCTCTTGCTTCAGTCGATACGACTCTATCTTCTTGTATGTCTGAATAGTATCCATACTTAATATTTAGTGCAAAAATAGTAAAATGCGATGATTGAATATAATTCTAATAGTTAAAATATCGTTTTTTATGGTATATTAGCCTGTGGAATTCATTTCGTTGGCTATCGGGACACGTCCTGAGACTTTGCCGTTTCTTGTATCCCATTTCTTTTCTTCGATTTCGAGTTTAGTAGTAAACTCTACCTTATCACCATCTATTGTGATACGTAACACGATGGGCATGTTTTTGAAGATCTAACTTACTACATATCAGAGGTATATCTATGAAATCGTGACTTTTTTTGGCACTTTTTTTTTGAGTAACGATTTAGAAACAATTCTATGTTTTTGATAGTCCTTGCGGACGGGTTAATAATTATGTTGATTCGAAAGAGCAGTCATAAATGCTTCGGTCTACTGTTTACTTCTGATTTTAGTGGTGGTGCTGTGTGGCGAATGACTTCGGTATCGTCTCTTTGTTGAAACGCTCTAATGTTTGACAATCAAAATTTTCGGTCACAAAACTTCGGATGTCCGATGCCCGGTAGTAAGTTTTGTGCCCTACCATTATATATGGCAACACCTTGTTGGTGAGGTGGCGTTGCAGGATTCACTTTTTTCTATATACATAACGACATCTGTTTTTGTTTGATGCAAAATTCTGGAAAACAGGGTGTTTAAATTAGGGGAATACTGTGGGCTACACCGTTGGTCTCCCTGTCGGTATCAATCAGGGGGCTGTGAAAAAGTTATTGGGGTATTTCGTCAAAACATGAACACAGCGATTTGTGGGAAAAGGCTATTTGCAGATAGGAATATAATAAGAGGGTGGTTTGCAGCAAACCACAATGTATCAGAATGCGTCAAAGTGTGTTATTGAATTGGTCTCCCGATTGAGACCCCAAGAAAAAAAGGGATCAAGACGAAAAGTATGTGGGTGACAAACGTTAAACACAAAGCTTCGAAGCACTCCACATATCAATAAGCGACAGATCTTAATTGAAATATAGTGT
>RZZX01000182.1 GCA_009929715.1 Bacteroidia bacterium | reverse complement strand
AATATTGAGACCGGCCGTAACGGAAATCACAATGCTTTCGCAATTCACTATGAATTAAATATAAAACGTTGGGATCTGAAACTACAGTTGGCTTCGTACGATAAGAATCCGGAAAACAAGGAAGGTGATTCAAGAGATGTGGTGACGATGACCGCTTACGGGGCTCCCTATTCAGTTGCTGCAAAAGCAAATTTATATACAGCCGGCCTCGCCTATACGCTTCCTGTCGATCTGGGACCTATTTCGAGCTTAAAGTTCTACAACGATTTTGGTTGGATGGACAAGAGAGTAAAACAATTTAAGGACAGTTTTCAAAATGTAGCAGGATGCATGATTACTGCAGGTGGTGTATATGCCTATGTTGATTATGCTTTGGGAAAAAATCATGCTTGGCTAGGACCGGAATGGACGAATGCGTTTGCCTATGGAGGCGATAGCAACTCGTGGCACGGAAGAGCAAATATAAACCTGGGGTATTACTTTTAATAAAGATTACAATGAATAATAAAATAGAAATAAAAAATCTTTCCATCATTTTTGGTCACGATAAATCAAAAGCTCGTAAGCTGATAATGGAAGGAAAGAATAAATCGGAGATTTTAAAGTCAACCGGATGTACGGTAGCCGTACGTAATGCAAACCTGGAGATCAGAGAAGGAGAAGTATTTGTTGTTATGGGATTATCCGGTAGTGGAAAATCTACATTGCTACGATGTATCAATCGGTTGAATGAACCCACTCTGGGAGAGGTTTACATAAATGGCGAAAATATTACCAGAAAATCCGATAAGGAGTTACAACAACTGCGTCGTTCGGAGTTGGCGATGGTTTTTCAGCATTTTGGTTTGTTGCCGCATCGTACAGTATTAAGTAATATAGCTTTTGGGCTGGAGTTGCAAGGTGTACCTAAAGTAGAACGTGAGAAAAAAGCATTACGTACTGTTGGACTGGTTGGACTGAAGGGGTACGAGAATCAACGGGTAAACGAATTGTCCGGAGGAATGCAACAGCGCGTTGGTTTGGCCAGGGCTTTAGCAAACGATGCATCAGTGTTATTGATGGATGAGGCTTTTTCGGCACTGGATCCTCTTATTAGGGAACAGATGCAGGATGAATTACTTCAACTACAAGCATCCATGCAAAAGACCATTGTATTTATCACCCATGATTTGCATGAGGCTATCAAATTGGGCGACCGAATTGCAATAATGAAAGATGGGGAAGTGGTTCAGGTGGGCACTCCTGAAGAAATTCTTACAGAACCGGCAAACGATTATGTAGAACGTTTTGTAGAGAATGTAGGCAGGGGACGTATCATTACCGCATCTTCCATTATGAAAACGAAACCTGTGGTGGCCCGCCTTAAAAAAGAGGGGCCGGAGGCTATTATCCGTAAAATGCGAGAAAAGAATTTATTTGTTTTACCGGTTGTGGGTACTGATGGTCAGTTTCTGGGTGAGGTGTCTTTAAAAGATGTAGTGAATTTGAGAAAACAGGGAATTAAAGAGATTGATTCGGTGGTGACGAGTGAAGTGCCTTCGGTGCTGGAGTCAACAACGGTTGAGGATATGCTGACCTTATTGCCAAAGATTAAACAAGTCATTCCTGTGGTAAGTGATTCCAACAAATTGTTGGGTGTGGTATCGCCTTCGTCTATTATTATTGAAATGACAGGGAAAGATCAAAAAGAGATTAATCAGATTATTCAAAATGCAATTGATTTATGATTCAGATAGGAAAATATATAGAGATAGCCATCCAATGGCTTACGGAAAATTTTGCTCCGTTCTTTGATGCTGTAAATTCGGGGATTGGTGGAGGTATTGATGTTTTTAACCAGGCTTTACTTTGGATACCTTTTTATCTTTTTATTATTCTTTTTACCGTATTGGCCTGGTTTAAAGCTGGAAAAGGAACTGCAATTCTTACTTTTTTGGGACTGTTCCTGATTTATGGGATGGGATTCTGGACGGAAACAATGCAAACCTTGGCCTTAGTTTTGTCGTCTACCTCAATTGCTTTGATCTTAGGTGTGCCATTGGGTATTCTTACGGCTCGTAATCCTAAAATTTCAAAAGTGATGCGACCTGTTTTGGATTTAATGCAAACAATGCCTGCCTTTGTTTATCTGATTCCGGCAGTTCTCTTTTTTGGTCTCGGTCCGGTGCCGGGAGCTTTTGCAACTATTATTTTTGCTATGCCTCCCGTTGTGCGCCTCACAGATCTGGGAGTTCGTCAGGTCCCGAAAGATATTGTGGAGGCAGCCCGATCTTACGGAGCTTCTCCGTCGCAGTTGTTATTGAAGGTTCAATTGCCGCTGGCATTACCCACCATTATGACAGGTGTAAATCAGACAATTATGATGTCGCTCTCCATGGTTGTGATTGCTGCAATGATTTCTGCGGGAGGACTTGGCGAGATTGTTCTCAAAGGAATAACTCAGATGAAGATAGGATTAGGCTTTGAAGGAGGAATCGCCGTAGTGATTCTTGCTATTGTGCTGGATCGGATCACTCAAGGGTTGGCAAAAAATAAATGATAGAATTTAATTTAAAATATATGTGTATGAAACGTTTTTTGATTGTTGTAGCGCTAAGCGTTATTCTTGGTTTGTTAATGTTAGCTGCCGGTTGCTCTGGCGGAGGAAATAAGAATGGGAAAAAGATATCCATCGCCTATGCAAATTGGGCTGAGGGTATAGCAATGACTCATTTGGCTAAAGTTGCTTTGGAAGAGAAAGGATACGAAGTGTCTTTGAAGAATGCGGATGTAGCTCCCATTTTTGCTTCTGTAGCAACTGGAAAGGCTGATGTGTTTATGGATGCCTGGATGCCCGTTACTCACGCAGATTACATGAATCAGTATGGGGATAAG
>RZZX01000079.1 GCA_009929715.1 Bacteroidia bacterium | reverse complement strand
ATGTATTTTAGTCAACTAGATTTAGGTATAACACTAAAAAAGGTCAACCTAAATTAGGTTTAAAAATCTAAGTGGTCAACCGAATTTAGATATAATAAAGAATGTTGGCAACCGAAGATCGTTATTAGAAACTAAACCGTCAACCAGATCCAGTATAAGACACAGTCCAAAGCCAGTTTCCCAAGGGAAAACACTGTGTTCGTCAAGAGAAACACTTTGTTTACCCAAGGGAAACAAAGTGTTTTCTACATAAAAGACAAAGTGTTTAAAGGCCGAAAACAAAGTGTTTACCCAAGGGAAACAAAGTGTTTTCTACATAAAAAACAATAAAGACCAATTCCTATGTATTGCATTGAACGGATGAACCAGAAGACTACCGAATTGTTTTCTATTTTTTATGCGATTTCTTTTTTCTTAGCTCCTCCGCGATGCGCCATTGCAAAGCCGCCTCGGTTTCCTGTCCATTTCGGAGCAACGCATCTCCGAACAAGTCATGTGCGGCGGCATGTTCGGGTTTGAGTGTGGTTGCTTTGTCAAAATCGGCCAATGCTCCTTCTATCTTTTCTTGTTTCAAGCGCAGCTTACCACGGTTGTAAAACGCCTTAAAGTTGGCTGGATGCAACTTAATCGCTGTGTTGAAACAACTTTCTGCTTCATGGAACTCTTTCTTGTCAAGAAGTGTAACCCCTTTACGTATCCACGCTTCCACGTAGTCGGGGTCTAGTTGCAGTGCTTTGGTGTAATTGGCTAGAGCAGCACGTGTATCGTGTGCTTGCGTCAGACACTCATTTCCCATAAAAAGATACTCTTGAGCCAGTTTTTTGAGCTGTTCACGTTGCTGTCTCATCTGCTCTTTTAAGGCTTTATTCTCCTCACGAAGCACATTCACCTGTCCGAGTTTTCGTCTGATAAGGCGTTGTATCATTGGTTTTTCAATGTCGTATCGTGCATGGATTGCTTTGAAAAAATGGTCCAAGCAGGTTGCCATCTCACCTTGGTCGAAGGCGCGTGTGGCGGCCACGTAATGTACGTCTGCTTGTGCCTGTTTCAGTGCCCGATCTATCGCTTGCTGGTTATTGAACCGTCCGGCAAAGTTGACGATCTCTTGACGGACAAAAATGTCGGATCGGCTAATCGGTTTCCTTAATTGAATTCCTTCGAGCGATGTACACCGGCTGAGCGCCACATACGCTTGTCCGCCGGCAAACACACCACCGGTGAAGTCAATGACTACCCGTCCGAATGTCAGTCCTTGACTCTTATGTACAGTTATGGCCCAAGCTAGGCGGATAGGGTATTGAGTGAAGGTGCCCAGCACCTCCTCTTCAATTTCCTTACTCTCCTCATTATACCGGTAGCGAATGTTGCGCCAAGTCTCCTGTTTCACGTCACACTCTTTCCCATCATCGGTTACAACATAAATAGTCTCCTCTTCTTCATCGATACCTGCTACCACTCCAATCGTTCCATTTACCCACCGGCGTTCAAAATCGTTTTTGATAAAGATAATTTGTGCTCCCGGTTTCAATACCAACTCTTCGGCAGTAGGGCGACTACTTTCCGGAAACTCGCCCGTAATTTCACCTTGCAAGGTGATGGGGTCGCCTGGAAGAGCCTTCAACTTCTTTTCATTGATTGTATCGACTGTGTCTCGCCGTGTGGCTAAGGTGATATACATATCCTCTTCGGAGGCCTCGATGGCTGTGTTGTAGCGGGTGTTGAGGAGCTGCAAGTCGGCAGCCCCTGCACTGTTGTTGCGTATCCGGTCGAGTACGTTTACAAATACCGGATCTTTCTGGCGATAAACCTTTTGAAGCTCTATTGAAACCAAGTCGATCTGACTAAAGACCCGTGCCGAGAAGAAAAAAGGGGTTGGGTAGAAGCGATTTAGGATCTCTTTCTCATCGGCTTTAACCACTGGTTCCAACTGAAAAACATCGCCAACTAAAAGGATCTGCTTACCTCCGAAAGGTTCTCGCAGGTTGTGTGAATAAACCCGCAAGATGCGATCGATGGCGTCGATAATATCAGCCCGTACCATCGATATCTCATCAATAATAATTAGCTCCACTTGTTCCAATAATTTCCGATGAGGTTTGGTGTATTTGAAGAACTCATGAATCCGTCCTTTTTGTAAACCCAGATTGGGATCATCCGGTAGGAGCGGATAGAACGGTAGTTTAAAGAAACTATGCATGGTACTTCCACCGGCATTGATGGCTGCGATGCCCGTTGGTGCCAGGACAACAAACTTTTTCTTGGTCTGTTCACAGACGTAGCGTAGAAAGGTCGACTTTCCCGTGCCGGCTTTTCCGGTCAGGAAGAGCGACTGACGGGTATATTGGATCAGTTTTAACGCTTCTTGGAAAGGCGCATTGTCAGTATCTGGAGCAATCGTTTTCAATGGATTCTATGGATTGAACGTAGCGAGGTTTATATTCACGTTTACTTAAATTAGGTTTAAGTGCAACAAGGCCTTTTTTATTCCATCTTCGTCGACAGAACTTGTTACATAGTTGGCAGCCGCTTTTACCGCTTCGCTGGCTTGTCCCATAGCCACCCCGATACCGGCATGGCGGAGCATACTGATGTCATTACCGCCGTCGCCAATGGCCACCGTTGATTCTAAGGGAATACCCAATACCCGGATCATCTCATCGATCCCTTTTTGCTTGGTGTTTCCTCTAGCTGTTACATCGGCAAAAGCTGGATGCCAGCGTCCGAACTCGCAAGTAGGCATCAGGTGTGTCACGTCGTTTTCTTGCTCCGCAGTTAGAAATGGAGTCATTTGAAAGATCTCTTGCTCTATAACCTCTTCAAAATGGCTGATTGGTGCTTCCTCAACTTGAAGGAAATCGTAAAAGATCTCTTTCACGAGCTGGTTCGGTTGGCAGATAGAGAGGTGATGTTCACCCACAAAAAAGCTTGCTGCATTCTGTTCTTGGCAATACATAGCCAAGGTGCGTACATCGGCCTTCGGGATCGCCTCTTTGTAAATCACCTGATCACCAATGAAGCAGTAAGCCCCGTTCATCGTGATGTACCCATCGATGATGCCAAGCTCTTGCAACTCAGGGATATTGTTGATAATCACTTTAGGTCTTCCTGTTGCGATAAATAGTTTATGCCCATTGGCATGAGCAGCTATTAGGGCCTCAATGGTCGATTGTGGGATTCGGTGAGAGTTAAAGCTCACCAATGTACCGTCTATGTCGAAAAATAAAGCTTTTGTCATGGTCTATTCTTTTGATATTCTGTGCAAATGTACTATTTTTGTGGGAGATAACATGAAACTAAATAAAGTATGGCATACAATTTTGATGAGATAATTGATCGACGCGGCACAGATTCCGTGAAATGGGATAAGGTGGAAGAGCGTTGGGGGCGAACAGATTTGCTACCTATGTGGGTAGCCGATATGGATTTTCGAACCCCTCCTTTTATCATAGATGCTTTGCGCACTCGGTTGGAGCATGAAGTCTTGGGATACACTTTTGCCAATGAAGATTGGCGCACCTCTATCGTAGATTGGTTGGGTGTGCGGCATCACTGGTGTATCTCCCCCGATCGATTAACCTTTATGCCAGGTATTGTGCGTGGCTTAGCTTTCGCACTCTCTTGTTTCACCGAAAAAGGAGATAAAGTCTTGGTGATGCCGCCGGTTTATCATCCATTCTTTCTAGTCACCCAGAGATGTGAACGCGAGGTGGTTTACAGTCCGCTCGACCTTATCGACGGACACTACTGCATTGATTTTGATCGATTAAAGAGAGATGTTCAGGGCTGTAAACTGTTGATCTTTTGTAATCCTCATAACCCAGGTGGTCGGGTCTGGACACGTGAAGAGTTGATCCGGGTAGCCGATATCTGCCAAGAGAGTGGAACTTTGATTATCTCTGATGAGATACATGCCGATTTAACGTTGCCAACTTACCAACACATACCTTTTTCTTCCGTATCTGAGTCGGCACGTTCTAATACATTGGTGTTCATGTCGCCTAGTAAAGCATTTAACATGCCAGGCTTGGCAAGCTCATATGCCGTGATTGAAGACGAAACACTTTGTCGGCGCTTTCAGACTTACATGGAAGCCGGTGAGTTTTCAGAAAGCCACTTGTTCGCCTATTTAAGTGTGTCGGCAGCTTATCGGCATGGTAGTGATTGGCTCGATCAGGCTTTGACTTATATTCAAGCGAATATTGATTATACGGAGGCCTATTTGAAAGCACATATTCCACTGCTTGGGATGATTCGTCCGCAAGCCTCTTTCCTTATTTTTCTAGACTGTCGGGCATTAGGTTTGAGTACGCCCGAATTGCACCGCTTATTTATCGAGAAGGCACATTTGGCACTGAATGAAGGAGTGATGTTTGGCCAAGGAGGTGAAGGATTTATGCGACTCAATGTTGCTTGTCCGCGTGCTGTTTTGGAACAAGCTTTGAAACAGTTGGAACAAGCCGTTTGTGAGTGACGTGGTACACTCTACTTGGACTTCTCTTTCGGGTTGTCCCAACTGCTTTTTCTAAGAGCCTATCACCCCTCTATTAATAACCGAATCTGATCCGGTGTGTCAACAAGATGCGCCGGTTGGTAGGCTTCTAATTCTGTTTTCGAACGAAATCCCCAAGTAACGCCGCAAGCTTCTATGCCGGCGTTGATGGCCGTTTGCATGTCTACTCCAGAATCTCCTACATAAAGAATCTCTTCTTTGAGATAGTCTGTTAGGTGAAGAATGTCGTGAACGATGGTAGGATCTGGCTTCACAGGCACCCCTTCTCGTTGTCCAAGCACAGCGATGAAATGGATGTGTGGGAAGTAGTGGGCAACTAGTTTTTCGGTTGCTGCCTGATATTTGTTGGATGCAACTGCCAGTTCTATACCTGCTGTCTGTAATTTTTCCAGGAGTTCAGGTATACCATTGTATGGTGTGCTTTTATCCGCATTGTGCTGGTCGTAATGCGGAACAAAAAGAGCGTAGGTGCGTTCTATCTTTTCTGTTGTCCGTTCACTCTCGGGCAATGCCCGTTCAATTAACTTCCTAACGCCGTTTCCTACCATTAATTGGTAAGCATCTATTTCATGGGTGGGGAATCCGAGTTGTTTTAACGCGTTGTTTGTACTTTGAGCTAAGTCGGCTATGCTGTTAAGTAAGGTGCCGTCTAAATCGAATATAACCAGTTTCTTCATTCTATGTTTATTTTTTAGTTGCCGAATATTGCCAACGTAGGGCGTTTTCGGTCAACAGAGATAGCTCTCTGTTGTTCTCTTTTCGAGGCTACAAAGGTACAAAAACAAATGCTTTGGTGCTTTTCTTTGCACACTTTTCATACTTTTATGCCAAAAAGCGCTATCTTTGTGCAAATTTTAACGATTAAATAGGTATGAGTTACAACTTGTTGAAAGGAAAAAGAGGTATTATTTTCGGTGCTTTGAACGAGCAGTCTATTGCTTGGAAAGTTGCTGAACGTGCAGTAGAAGAGGGGGCAACGATTACGCTGTCTAACACACCGATGGCTATTCGCATGGGTGAAGTGAATGCTTTGGCAGAAAAATTAAATTGTGAAGTGGTAGCTGCCGATGCAACGAGTACAGAGGAGCTGTCGGAAGTTTTCAGACGTTCGATGGAAGTGCTTGGCGGTCCCATTGATTTCGTTCTTCACTCTATTGGTATGTCGCCTAATGTGCGTAAGAAACGGACTTATGACGATTTAGACTATGGTATGCTTGATAAAACGCTCGATATTTCGGCTGTCTCGTTTCATAAAATGATCCAATCGGCTAAAAAGCTGAATGCTATTTCAGAGAATGGATCGATCGTGGCTTTAAGCTATGTGGCTGCACAGCGTACGTTCTATGGCTATAATGACATGGCCGATGCGAAAGCGTTATTGGAATCTATCGCACGTAGTTTTGGTTATATCTATGGGCGTGAGCATGGCGTGCGTGTGAACACGATCTCTCAGTCGCCTACCTTTACTACAGCGGGTTCGGGGGTTAAAGGGATGGATAAGTTATTCGACTTCTCTAACCGTATGTCTCCACTTGGTAATGCGAGTGCTGATGAATGTGCCGATTATTGTATTGTGATGTTCTCTGACTTGACTCGCAAAGTGACGATGCAAAACTTATTCCACGACGGAGGATTCTCAAGTGTGGGTATGAGTTTACGTGCCATGGCTACTTATGAAAAGGGGCTTGACGAGTACAGGGACGAAGAGGGAAACATCATTTACGGCTAAAGCGTATGAAGTTACGGATTTCTTGGTTTCTTATTTCTGTATTGCTACTTCTAGGAGGTTGTGGTATGGGAACGGGACATACTACCGGAAAAAAGGAAAACAAGATTTCCATTCTCCGATATGATAAGTTGTTGAGCGAGTATGTGCGCTCAAACAGCTTTTCGGCTATGCAAAAGTTGAACATGGAGTATCGGCAGCCAACTAAAATATTGATTGAGAATGTTTTGGCTATTGGTACGGTTAGGGATGATACTATTTCTCAAAAGCTGAAACAGTATTATTCTGATACTACCTTGCTTCGACTCATTGACGATGTGGAAAAACAATTTCCTCACTTAGATGATGTGGAGCGAAAACTATCAAAAGGTTTTGAAAAGCTTCAGAAAGAGTTGCCGGATATTAAAATTCCGCTTATTTATGCTCAAATATCGGCTTTCAATGAATCGATTGTGCTCACAGATACGCTTTTAGGCATTAGCTTAGATAAGTATATGGGCAAAGATTATTCGCTTTATAAGCGGTTTTACTACGACTATCAGTGTCAATTGATGTCGCCTGAGCGCATCGTTCCCGATTGTTTTGTCTATTATTTGATGAATCTGTATGCGCTAGAGTATCATGAGCGGACTTGCTTACTCGATTTGATGGTACATTACGGTAAAATCGATTATGTTGTTCAAAAGATCCTCGGTTATAAAGATATAGGGGAGTCAATGGGATATACAGTTGGCGAGAACCACTGGTGTAAAACACATGAAAAGGCTATCTGGTCGCATATTTGTTTGAATCAACATTTAGACGCCACAGATCCTTCTGTCTTAAGACGGTATATGAAACCTTCGCCGGCCACGGAACTTTTTGGAGAATCTGCTCCTATTTTAATCGGGAGTTGGATGGGGGCTCAAATTGTCTCTTCTTATATGAAGAGGCATAAGAGGACTAGTCTCAAGGAGTTGCTTGAACTGACCGATTATACATTAATGCTTCAGGAATCGGGCTATTCTCCTGACGGGACAATAAACTGATCGTGTTTTTTTGTTTTTTAAACTAAACTTAAAGGCTTACGCTGTGTTTGAGTAAGCCTGTTTTTATTTGATAATAGACTTATGGAGACTGCTCTTTATCTGCTTCCGGTAACTTTAGGTGATACGCCTTTAGAAACTGTGTTACCACTTTATAATAGTGACATTATCCGTCGGATATCTCATTTTATCGTCGAAGATGTACGCTCGGCTCGTCGCTTTTTAAAGAAAGTCGACCGCGAGATTGATATTGACAAATTGACTTTTTACCCGTTAAACAAACACACCTCTCCAGATGCTATTTCAGGGTATTTAACTCCCCTGATCGGTGGCGAATCGATGGGAGTTATCTCCGAAGCTGGTTGCCCGGCAGTAGCCGATCCGGGCGCGGATGTGGTAGCGATTGCTCAGCAGAAAAAGCTTCGTGTCATTCCATTGGTGGGACCTTCATCCATCATCTTATCAGTCATGGCCTCTGGTTTCAACGGACAAAGTTTTGCTTTTCATGGTTATTTGCCCATCGAACCGGCAGAACGCGGAAAACGATTAAAACAGTTGGAACAGCGTATTTATGCAGAGGATCAAACGCAACTATTCATAGAGACGCCTTATCGCAATCACAAGATGATCGAAGATATCTTGCAAACTTGTAAGCCGCAGACAAAGCTTTGCATTGCGGCTAATATTACGTGCGAAGGGGAGTTTATTCAAACACGCTCTGTTAAAGAGTGGCGTGGCCATCTTCCAGACTTATCTAAGATTCCTTGTATTTTTCTTTTATATAAATGATATCGCGCAAGTAATCATATTCTTCTTCAAAGAACCGGCTGAAGTAGTTTTTCCCTAGATTGGCTTCTATCTGTTTAAAACTCCAAAGCTTCGCATAAGCCAGTCGTGATTCTTTGAGTATCGTGTCACTTTCTATATTCAGGAGAAAGAGGTAGATAAGTCTATTCGTTTCATTGTTCTTGAAATGGTATAGGATATTGAACTGTGGTTCTATCTCTTTCGTCTTTGGGAAAAAAGAGCGGAATAGCCGTTGTACAGCATCTGGCAGAGATTCTCCATAGCGCACATAGCACTCCATTGGAACATCTACTTTGCCCAGATCAAAAAGGGTCTCTTTCGAACGCTCACACAGAAAAATCATCTCGTCCGTATAAGCTGCAATTCTGACAATCGGTGTGAGGTATCGATTGTTTGGACTTTGTACTTCATCCAATGTACTTTTACCAATAACATCCCCTTTGGCGTTGACTATAGGGATATATTCCATTTGTCCCATTAGCTTGTTAAAGGAGTGTATGGCTATTTGGTTCAGGATAATAATCAGTATAAAGATGGTGTCCGGAAGAAGCACATAGAGGGTAAAGAGAAAGAATTCATTGGGTTCAGAACTGATAATATAAGTCAGCCCAATAGCGACTACATGAAAAAGTCCCGTAATCAAAGCAATACGTGCCGAAACGATTGCTGCCTCTGCACTTTGTGCAAAAAGAGCTCTTTGGCTGTGCCGTGCATGGGTCAAGAGTACTGTTACGAAGCGTCTTTTTTGTATAAACAAAGTCAGCAGTAGCAGTAAAAGGCTTGTTTCTAAGGTAATGGGTAGCTTTCCTTCCGGAACATACTCTCGGGGTGCTAAAGTGGTCAGACTTAACACAAACAAAAGGATGGTCGAAAAGTACAAAATAAAATTAGGACGGTATTTATCGGGATTATTGGATAAACAGTAACTCCAGATAATCCCGATAACCGTACCTATATAAAGCGAAACGTCCTGTGCTAAAAAATTGCAGAGGAAAATAGATATAACCACAGGCATAAAGCCTAGTGACATATTGAATTCAGAAGAAAGAACATTTCTACGTCTCATTCTAGTAGCTAGTATTACTCATTTTAGGGTACAACAACCAATGTTCTTCTTTTGTTTGCCTACCGAATATGTTTTTCTGCGTGATAAGAAGAGCGTACTAGTGGTGCACTCTCAACGATGTCAAATTCTTTTTGTAGCCCGATGTGCTTATAGGCCTCAAACTGTTCCGGTGTAATATAGGCTTGAACAGGGAAGTGTCGATGGCTTGGTTGGAGGTACTGACCGATCGTTAATATTTCACAGCCGCAGCTCCGCAGATCATCCATTAAAACCTCCACCTCTTCGGTTGTTTCTCCCAGCCCCACCATGATACCACTTTTGCTTCGAACGCCTTTTTGCGCAATATGACCGATTACTTTTAAGCTTGTATCATAGTCGGCAGCACTTCTAACCGATGGACTGATTCTTCGAACAGTCTCCATGTTGTGCGAAATGATATCCGGAGCTGCTTCAATAACCAAATTCACCAATGCTGTATCGCCTTGAAAGTCGGGTATTAAGACCTCGATGGTTGTTTGCGGATTTTGGCGTTTGATCTCTCTGATGGTTTCTGCCCAGTGTGAAGCCCCTAAATCGGGTAAATCATCGCGGTCTACCGATGTAATAACAGCATGCGTTAATTGCATTAAGGCGATGGATTCGGCTACATGTTTAGGCTCGTCCAGATCCAAAGGCGCCGGTCGCCCAGTTTTGGTATTACAGAATTTGCAGCTACGGGTACAGATGTCCCCGCCGATCATGAATGTTGCCGTTCCTTTCCCCCAGCACTCTCCCATGTTGGGACAGCGACCGCTGGTGCAGATGGTATGCAAGCAATGTGATTCTACGATGCGTTTTGTTTCGGCATATCGTTCATTAGCTCCGATATTTATTTTTAACCATTCCGGTTTACGTACTCTTGTTGTCATAGTTATTAGATCGATTATTTAGGCGTATAGAGATAAAGCCTATTTGCATTCTCATCAGTTTCATCTCTTGTTAAAATGAGAGAGCAAATAGGCCCTGTTTATAACTCCTTTAATTTTTTAATTCTTGGTTGAAAAAGTTTGTTAATCTAGTATAAAGGTGCAGGCGGGTATTGCCACCATAGATACCATGATTCCGGTTTGTGTAGACTTGCATGTCAAATTGCTTATTGAGCTGTACCAGATGTTCGGCATATTCTGTGCAATTTTGGAAGTGCACATTATCGTCGGCCATACCATGAACCAGCAACAAGCTACCGCTTAGTTTTTCCGCCCGTGTAAATGCAGAAGACTCTTTGTACCCCTCGGCATTCTCTTTCGGTGTACGCATATAACGTTCAGTGTATACCGTATCGTAGAATCGGAAATCGGTAGGGGCTGCAACAGCCACACCAGCTTTGAAAATCGGAGTTCCTTCACTCATACTCATAAGCGTCATATAGCCTCCATAGCTCCATCCCCAAATCCCAATGCGTGCTTTATCCACATAACTTTGTTGGCTTAGATAAAGAGCCGTTTCGACTTGGTCTTTAGCCTCTTTGACTCCAATTTTAAGGTAAGTACATTTTTCAAAAGCCTCACCACGTCCACCGGTGCCACGTCCGTCGACGCAAACCACCACATAGCCAATGCTAGCCATATACGTTTCCCAACTGATCTCCCACCTATCGAGTACTTGCTGCGAGCCAGGTCCACTGTATTGAAACATCAGTACCGGATACTTCTTTGTTGCATCAAAATGCGTTGGTTTCATCATCCATCCATTAAGAGAGGCCCCATCCCTTGTTTGGAACGTAAAGAACTCTTTTTGAGGCAGATCATATGTTTCCAACAACTTCTTTAGTTTCTGATTAGTCACCAATGTTTTAAGAGTTTTTCCTGTATGATCATTCAATGTAATTTGCATTGGAGTTTTTAAATCAGTGAATTTATTCATAAAATACTTCATTGATTGACTAAAGATAGGCATGTTCAGTCCCTCGCGAGGCGATAAGTTGGTCTTGCGCCCTTTATGATCTATCTTATACACCCGTTGTCTTAACGGACTTCCCTCATTACTTGTATAATAGAAAGTTCCCTCTTCCTCGTTATAGCCAATAAACTCTTTCACCTCATAAGCCCCACTTGTTACTTTCTTAAGGAGGTTTCCTCCCATGCTGTACCAATAAAGGTGGCTGAAGCCATCCCGTTCACTGAGTATGCTGAAGTTATTGGGATAAAATTTAATGTTGTCTAAGACATTCTCTTTGATATAATAAGACGATTCATCGCGCAAAATCAGTTTACAAGTTGTCGATCGTGGATCTGCAAAATAGAGATCGAAACGGTTTTGATGGCGGTTAAGAGTCATGATGGCCAGTTTATTAGCCTCCTTTGTAAAGCGAATACGGGGGATATAACCATCTGCATCGAGTGGTAATTTCATGGTGCGTGTTACATGCGATTTAATATCATACGTCCGCACCTCTACTTTAGAATTAGCATATCCAGCTTTGGGGTATTTGTAGGTATATTCACCCGGATAATCTTTTAGTTCGTTGATTCGAGGCGCTTCACCGGCAAAGAGCGGGAAAGTATACGACGGAACTTGCGATTCATCGAAGCGGATAAAAGCAAGCATGGTGTTATCGGCATTGAACTCCAGAGCTGCGTTGAATCCAAACTCTTCTTCGTACACCCAGTCAGGGATTCCATTGATAATCTGATTTCTAAGTCCGTCTTCGGTAACCTTACTTTCACTGTTGTTATACAACAACTTAACTAAGAAGATGTTGTTATTGCGCACAAATGCAACCATGTTACCATCTGGTGAAAAAACGGGGATTTGTTGTGGTCCGCCATCCGACAAACGTTCGATGATGTTATTCGTTGTGACACCTTTGTCGTTGCGTTTAAGCGGATAAATATAGTGCATCGCCGTATAAGAATGGCGATAAATAGGCCTTGTTTCAGTGGCAATCAATAACTTTTTGCCATCTGGTGAAAACAGGTAGCTATCGAAACGTTTGAAGGGACACTCTCTCGCTTTCGTCACATCAAATAAAACTTCGACTTTCTCTCCTGTACGGAAGGAATACTTGATGATTTGCGTACCTTGGGAATTGATTTGCGTGTAGTACTCACCGTCGGGTGTTGGTATGATACCATAAATGTTTTCTGCACGAAACTTACCGGAAGTCACCTCTTTCAACTCGAGCGATTGGCCATTTTGAGCTGAGATTTGATGCATGCCAAATAAGCTGAGAAGTAAAAATAGAGCTATTTTTCTCATTCTGTTAGTCGTTTAATTAGTTAGATAAGTGTTTTTCGTCTCTGTTCTATATATAGCACAAAAATAACAATAAACTAATAGCTTCTCTAAAATTTCTACAGAAAAATTAGAGAAGCTATCAGTTTATCCTTTTAAAATCGCACTCGATAGTGCCTTTGCTCTTATTCTTTTATTTGTTGTTCGAGGTAATCCATCACCTCTTTAGTCCGATCGGGGTGAAACCATTGGATCTCTTCATCCCGTTTAAACCACGTCATCTGTTTGCGTGAATAGATACGCGAGTTCTGTTTGATTTTCTCTACGGCGAAGTCGAGTGGCCACTCACCATCTAGAAACTGAAACAACTCTTTATAACCCACGGTATTTAAAGAATTCAGTTGTCGGTAGGGCAGGACTGAGCGCACCTCATCCAATAATCCCTCCTTCATCATCTCATCAACGCGGTTGTTTATCCGTTCATATAGTTCCTCTCTATCACGTGTGAGTCCTATTTTGAGGATTTGGAACGGGCGTTCTTTGCGTGATTGTGTTCGGAAAGAGGTGTACGTTCGGCCCGTCATGTAACAAATCTCCAAGGCGTGGAGGATTCGTTTGTAATTTTTAAGATCCACTATCCTATAATACTCCGGGTCGAGGACTCGAAGTTCATTGCACAATTGTTCCAAGCCTTCCGTCTCGTATTTCTGTACGATAAACGCCCGTGTCTCTGCATCGACCGTTGGAATATCATCAATTCCTTTGCAAATGGCATCGATATACATCATTGATCCACCTGTTAGAACCACAACCGGATGCTTTTTGAACAACTCAGTCAGTTTACTCATCGCATCCACCTCATACTGTGCAGCGCTATAATACTCGTTGAGGTGTAGCGTTCCTACCAAATGATGCGGTACCCGTTGGAGTTGTTCCGGTGTTGGAGCTGCCGTTCCTATTTTAAGTTCGGCGAAGAGTTGTCTTGAGTCGGCCGATACAATTTCCGTTTGAAAGTGTTCTGCCAGCTGCAAGCTTAGTTCTGTTTTACCTACGCCCGTAGGGCCCAATAAGACTAGGAGTGTTGCCATATAAAAAGTTAATCTGATCTAATAAACCAATGAATAAAGAAAAAAGCCTATTTAGGCGTGAGGCCTCTATGCGGTCACACCTAAACAGGCTCATTCTGTTGACGTGAGAAGTTTAAAGCTTTTCCTCTTCGAAAGAGGCTCCAGCCCCGCCTTCCATGTCGAAACCTTCCTGATCAAACTCTTCGAGATCATACTCTTGGTCGCCATAGAAATTCTCATCCAGATCCACTGTGGCACTTGGCACAGCAATCTCATCGAAGTTAACCAACTGCTTAGGTGCTACACCCGATTTCTTGGTGCAGGTTGCTTTAGCTATTTCTTTGCCGGTCATGATCTCCGACAGTTCGATGAAGAAGCAACGCTCAGTGAGGTAGTCAAAGATGTAAATTAGCTTTTGTTTTTCATCTTCAATCAGCTCGTTTAGAGGAGTTTCTCTCATCACCCAGCTATCCATTTCAGAATTGCTGTCCATCTCTTCCAGCGTAATTTCTTTTTCTTTTTCCCAATCGTCATCACAGATGAAGAACGAAGTCATCTGGTCATCTGTGTAATTAGCTGCGGCAAGAATAGCCTGATGGAAGTCAAAAAAAGTAGCTTCCGGATCAATTTGTATTTCTCTGACAAAATCGTCAATCTCGTCAGAAATAAGAGTAAATCTGTATATCATAAAAGTAATAATAGTCTGTTAGTCGATTATTTGATGATACCGCGTTCAGATCTACGGATGAAATCGAGAATATATTCTATTTCAGGCGTTTTTTCGATCTCTTCTTCTATCTTTTTCAAAGCATCACTAATGTTTAGGCCACCTTGATAGATAATGCGATAAGCGTTATGAATTTGTTCGATGGTTTCGCTTGAGAAGCCTCGACGGCGCAAACCGATGATATTAATTCCACTATAGACAAGTGGTTCACGTCCAGCAGTGATGTATGGGGGAATATCTTTATTAACACGAGACCCCCCTTGGATCATTACGTACCCTCCTACTTGACAGAATTGATGCATCAAGACACTTGCGCTGATGACTGCGTTGTCATCGATAATGATTTCGCCTGCCATTTTAGTGGCATTCCCGATGATACAACCATTGCCGATAATGGCATCGTGAGCGACATGCACCCCTTCCATTAGTAGGTTGTTGTTTCCCACTACTGTTCGTCCTTTGGCAGCAGTACCGCGGTTGATTGTTACATTTTCGCGAATAACATTGTTGTCGCCAATTTCGGCTGTTGTCTCCTCACCTCTGAATTTTAAATCCTGAGGAATTGCGCCAATCACTGCATTGGGGAATATGGTGTTTCCATTGCCTATGCGCGAACCGTCTAAAATTGTTGCGTGAGGCATAATTTTATTATTGTTGCCAATAACGACGTTCTTGTCAACAAAAACAAAAGGTCCAATTTCTACATTGTCACCGATTTTAGCTTCGGGATGTATATACGCTAAGGGACTTATCATGCTATAAAATATTAATGTTTCTACTTGTTTTTTACAATTTGTGCCATAAATTCGGCTTCGCAGACCACTTTTTCGCCAACGAAAGCATACCCTTTCATGGTAGA
>RZZX01000181.1 GCA_009929715.1 Bacteroidia bacterium | reverse complement strand
AATCTTATGGATCCTTCTAGGGTGCAAGGTTGTTTTGCTTTATGGCTCTTGCTAAGCTTCTTGGAAGTAATTAAAGGCGGGGTAGTAATCATATGCTATGGTATCCCCTGAACGCCCGTTTCTATTCTTCAGGATTTTAAGCTCTATCTGTCTAGGATCCCTTCCTTTTGCTTCGTCAACATTAAACCCGCTTCCCCCTACGCCTTTAAGCTGTAGCCCTATGAGTACGTCAGAAGAGTATTCAATAGCCCCTGATTCTTTGAAGGCTTCCATTGTCACTGGGTCCTTGTAGCTTTGTCTGTTGAAGCTGCTTATACCTATAACGGGGATTTTATAGTCCCTGCTTATTCTCTTTAGCTCCATAACTGCTTTGTCTGTGTTCTGCTTGTCTGTTGCCCGTTCACTGTAGGGGGCTAGTATTTGCAGGTAATCTATAATCACTACTGGGCTTTCCCCTGTGATCTTCTTGTGCAGCCCTACCATGTTCCTGATCTCTGTTGCCCCGATACTACCTACACCCTCATGGATAAAGATCCTTGTAGCATAGCCCCCATAGTCAACAGCAGATCTGTAAAGAAGATCTGTTTCTTCCTGGCTGTAGGATTTCCACCTTTTCCCGTCAGTAACCCCCCTTACTGTCTTTGCATTGTGAATCCTTATGTTTTGCTTTTTGCAATTTAAGAGGGTTTGCCTGCTTATGCTTTTTGCCATAATTTCAGTCTTTGCCATTTCAAGTGAAAACAGAAGGATATCCTGCCCGCTCTGCGCTATCTGGTCCCCTATCTGGGTTATAAGGGTTGTCTTTCCCAGTGAAGATATAGCCCCGACTATATACAAGCCTTCATACAGTCCCCCGTCCAGTACGCTGTCAAGTTTTGTAAATCCTGTAGTTATTGAAGGGGTGTTTGCCTTTGCATGGATCCCGTCTATAAATTCGTTTATGCTGTATGCTGCGCTCTTGTATAGGTAATCGACCTTTTCCCGCTTTAGTTCTTCTGCCTGGGTCTGTTCTGCTTGTTTTATTCGCTGCGTAAAAGCTCCCCTGTCTTGCTGTAGTGCTTCGTTAGGGTCCTTATATTCCCCTGAAACATCCACCCTATAAAAGGATATCCCTTGCTTGGTTAGTTCTTCCGCTAGCTTTTCTGTGGTTTCTTCCCCCGCCTTGTCTTTATCCAGTGCCAATAATACGGGGGTTTTAAGGGTAGCTGTGCTTAGGTAATCCACAAGGGTTCTATAGTTCGCTGTGCTTCCCAGGGCTATAGCTTGCCCGCCTGCTTCTGTAATGCTCATTGCGTCCAGTTCGCCTTCTACAATGAAAACAGGCTGATCTGTTTCTATTGCCTCTGGATTGAATAAAGGGCTAGCCCCTTGTTTCCTGATCCTGTCCGCTTTATCTGCTTTAGGATCTGTGTTCCTGGCTGTGTAGCTGGTAGGGCTGGTAGGGATTATCAGGGCTTTCCATGTGGTGTATTCCCCGTTGCTTGCCTTTGTTTTGAAAGCTGGGTCATATCCTAGCTTGAAGCGTTCTATAGTTGCTTGTGTTAACCCTCTAAGTTTGGGGTAGTCTGTCTGGTCAATCTTCTTGTGTGCCTGTGTTATATAGGTTTCCTGGTCCTCTTGCTTCCCCTTCGTGCTGGTGTTTTGTTCGCTTCTAGGCTGCTTTTGGGAAGGCTCCCCGTCTATGGTGATCCCAAAGATCTGATAGGCTTTCTTGAAAATATCTGCGGGGTTGCTGATTCCTTGTTGTATCCCTATAACGTCCAGGGTGTCATAGTCCGCCCCGCAAGAGAAACAATGCGCCTTCTGCCTAGTGGGATCGTAACTCATGCTGGGCTTTTTGTCGGGGTGTTCTGGGTTCAGGCATTGGAAGGGCTTCCCTGTGTCTATTCCTTGTTCTGTAAGATAAGATCTTAACTGTCCTTTTATGTGGTCTTTTGCTTGTTCCCTGGTCATTAAACGCCTTTCCTTTTTGTTTGTTTTTCTTACCTATAAGAAGGTAATTCCTTACAGGTAATCCTAACACAAGCCCCGCTTACCAAAGGCGGGGTTTGGGTCAGTTAGATATTTATAGAAATATCTAATACTTTATAGGGTTTTTCTGGGCTTGCAATCCCTTGCAATACAAAGATATATTTTTTCCCGATATCATCGATACCCCCCCTTTATATCATCGATACCCCCCCTTTATATCATCGATACCCCCCCTTTATATCATCGATAACCCCCCTTTTTTATGGTTTTTTAGGCTGTCTTTTCTTTGGTGGCTTGGTGGGGCGTTGCATTTCAGGGAACGGGTTAACCCAGGTTATTTTTACAAGGGCTGCTATAAATTCTTCATAGTTTACAGGTCCTTCTATCTGCTCCCCTCTGGGTCCGCAATAATGCCATTTTATTGTTTTGTTAAGTGCGTCCATATCCCGCTCAAAGGGTTCTATAATGCGCTGGCTGATTCGCCCGCTATCTTTGATATCTTCATATTTTGGCATTTGCGGGGCTGCGTCCAGTAGTGTTTTTACCCCTATGATGTCCTCATTGCTTTTGGTGCGGTTCATAATCTTATGGTTTGTAATTCTAAAAAGGAAGTCTGAGGAATAAGGGTTGTACTGCTGGTTCAGAAATAACAATCCTTTGGGAAGTGGCGGGGCTCCGCTTCTTTTTATATAGGATACATAGTCTGTATTGAAGTTAAATATTATCACCCCGTTTACTATTCCTTCAGTTCCCCCCGATAGTCTTATATTCAGGAAGTCGCCCTGCTTGCCTTTCCGCTTTTCCTTAAACTCTACTCTGATACTTGCTAGGGTCTTTAGATCTTCTTTTACTTGTTTCCTTGCTGTTTTTTTATCCTTCAACCCCCGCATTTCCATGTATTTGTCTAAAGGAAGCCTTATTGCGTTGCTGTTGCTGTTTGCTACCTCTATGGAAAGGGCTATATACAATAGCTTTGCTGTGGGTCC
>RZZX01000180.1 GCA_009929715.1 Bacteroidia bacterium | reverse complement strand
GGAACATCATTGTTGTCAAGGCTGTACATGACTCCGACGGGAGCAATGGCAGCAAGACCGAGCTCTGCACCCGACTTAATGGGGATTCCGACATATGCACCGCCACCGACGGTTACATCGAATTTTGCTTTCTCTATCTCGAACTCCGTCACCTTGTAGTTGGCTGCAACATCAAAGGAGAGGTATCCGTCAAGGAAACCAAAACCAAGATTCCCTACGATATCAAAATCATTCATTCTATACTGTACACCCACACCGGTATTGGTACCGAGGTTGAGACCTACAGCGTATTTAGAAAAATTCTTATTTACATTCAATTTGTCTCGAATTTTTTTCTTGGCTTGTGCATCTATCTTGTGGATTTCTTGTTGCTGTCCTTTTTCTATTGCTTTGGTAATGGATGAAGAATATGAAAAATCCAAATTCGTCGAAGGGCGGAACACATACGAATTGGCATGCACAATTAACTCAGTATTTGAAATCTCAACCAGCATCTTGCTGGTATCTGCCCTCTTAATCTCCAACATCTCAGGTATGATGTAATACTCAGAAGCTGCACCATATGGACTTATTTTATATTTTACTTCCACAAAGATTGGATTTTCTGTCGTAAGTAAGTACGTCTCATACAGGTCAACTTGATCGAGATATTTAGCATAATCATTAGCATTCAATTCCTCGAAATTGGGTAAGGGATTACCGGTGATTGCCTCATAGGGTACGTAGTAATCGAACGCAAGTTGGCTATCTAGAACAGAAAAACGTATAGCAATCGGCCAGCTTTTCCGATGTCCGTCATAATTCCCGATTCTTACTTGGACAGCATCTTGAATCGACTGAAGTAAAAAATCAGTTGCTTCAAGTTGTTTGTATTCCGAAATGATCATTCTCATAATTGTATCCAGCTGGGGCTGAACAGAATTCTCCATGCTCAAGCGAAGCGACTCCAACTCCTGCTCTTTTTCTTTGACCATCTCGTTAATTTGAGTATTGCGAAGCTCTTTTGCATAATCAGTTGGCAAACCGTTGACCATTTCTGCAATGCGATAGGATGAGTTTTCTAAATTGCTAACACGTTTCTGATATTCTTTTTCAATATTTGCAGCCTGAGTTTCATAAGCTGTCTCCAAGTCTAGTTGGATTTTGGCATAAGCTTGTTTCTGTTCCTCGATTCTCTGAATAATTAATTGCTCATCTACATTTTCGTTTCTCTTTATGAACGAATCAATCATAGATTGTGCCCGTTGGCTCATTGCCTCGACACTCTGCTTGATTGATATGTCAGCTAGCTCCATCAATTTTTCCTGCTGTTTTAATTGAGCATCACGCAACAACATCTCCTCTTGTCGGTTCTGCTCAATTTGCTTCCTGATAGCTAAGAGCCGGATTTGTGCTTGCTGTTGCATAGCCTCAGAAGCGAGCGATGGGTTTGTTACCTCATCAAGTTCTATTTGCAGTTGGTCTCGCTCTTGTTTCAACAGTAGTAGATAATCTAGTTGGGCACCTGCTTTGGTATTTGTTAGAATCGGCAAACCAAAATTACTGCTCAAGGTTGAGATAATCGTCGCATAGCTCTCAAAATCTTCATAGTAACGCAGTAAGAGCAACAAATTCTGTTTTTTTGAAAATAGGTCCACTTCGTTTGTGTTTCGAGCTTCAAGACTTTCGATATTCTGTTTAATCATCAATAATTTTGAGGAATATTGAGGGACTGAATCCTCTGTTAGATAGGCGGTAATAGTTACCACTCCATCTCGTGTTTGATGCTGGGAAAATTCCACTCCCAGTAGTTCGAGGGAAACTGTTACCTGGAAATCCTCAAAGTACAACTGCTCTTTATTTAAGGATTTGCCATCATTATATTCTGATACCATGACTGTTTGAGAAGAGATGATATTCGTTTGGATAAACGCAGCGAGTTCATTGCGTGCATTATTCTTGGCTTCTTCAAGTGTCGCTCCCGTGCCTTCAGCACTAAGGACAGCACACCAAAGGAGTGTTGTAGATAAAAATAAAACAAGGGTAGTAGCGCATAATAATTTAATTGGTCTTCGCACACACAATTCCTTATGGAAATAGCCATTGCTATTCCAAGTCGCTTAAAAGAAACATCATACTCTGTATTTATCTATATTCATCGGTTTCCGGAGTGAATTCAAGAAAAATCGCCAATAATTATAGTAGAAGCCAATTCAAAGTATATTCCGGTACATCAACACCTCCAAGCGTATTTACTAAAACCCCCTACCTTACAATTACAAAAAAAGTGTAAAATACCAAGAAATACTTGACCATACGGGCATTACTCATCGGTATAGCTGGACTTCTGGTAATTGCTGATTCTCTCTCACGTCACGCGATGTGAAATTTACAAGTCGCTATCGGATTCGTCGGCAACTACGTCCCTTGGGATTTTCATCCAAAAATTTTGAAATGCCCGTCATACAAAAGTGGGTGCCACCCCGAAAGGAAGCACCCATTTGCAATATCCGAACGTCCGTAGACGATTAGTTGAATCTCCACAGAGCTCCAAGTACACCATAACCACCGATCAAGTTGGCTTTGTCACCCTTAATGAGCCTTATTGAGGGGCCAACACGAAGATAGAAATCCAGCGGGAAGTCGTTGTTATCCATGCTATAGAAAAGCCCGAAAGGAATAATCACTCCCAAAGAAATGTTGCCATCAGCAAAAGGAAGACTCATCGCAAGTCCAACACCTACGGTTACATCAAATTTTGCCTTCTCAATATTAAAGTCGTACACTGCATAGTTGGCAGCCACATCTGCCGCAAGAGTACCACCGAAATTCTCCAAACCGACATTCCCTACGATATCAAAATCATTCATTCTATACTGTACACCCACACCGGTATTGGTACCGAGGTTGAGACCTACAGCAAGATCACTCTTGGCTGCACCACCTGTGGCGGCAGTTACAGGAACTACAATAAGGGCTACCAGAATTAGAGCTAG
>RZZX01000179.1 GCA_009929715.1 Bacteroidia bacterium | reverse complement strand
TATCTATCTCCCTCTTCTGAAATGATGCTCCTCTTCTACATTTTCTTGGTTGTCCTGTTGCTTGCCAGACTCATAGTCTTCCAATTCCTTGAAGCCACCACGCATGAAGCTGTAAGCTGAATCTCTATCATGTGGCATTTCACGAGAGGTGAATACCTCTTGCTGAGTCTCTGGGTCATAGAGGTGCATTAAGAACTTATCAAGAATTTCACCTTTGGTCGCATCTGCTGGTTGGCGAGATACCAAATAGTAGCTTGAACCTTGTATGTCTGAGTTGTCAAGTTTTAGGCATTCCTTACCTTGATAATTCTCGAATCCGTCCATTCTAAACCCGTTGTCACGTCGAGCAGCCCAATAGACATCTGTCATGAAGTTGTCTAAGGCTTCTCTGTTATTAGAAGATTTATCATTATTCAATGATTGGGGTTGTTCAGCAACATAATAATCAGGTTCGGTTTCAATCTCTGCCTGATAAACAAGCATTTCGGTAAGTTTTTCATTCACACCTTCAAGATTGCTGTCTAAACTGACATCGTGATCATAGGGAAAAGAATGCATCACATTTAGCCCCGTATTGGTTACGGAACCTACATCAAGAGTGTCTTTTTCTTTGTCGTATTGGATATGGAGTATATTGCCATTCGGCATTTCAATGACTGGCATTCTGTTTTGAGTCATCTTTTCAAATTCCTCGGCCACCATGTTGCAGGCTACCGCATTTACATCTGCGGATGTATCTCGATTGATTCCATAGTGAGTGATATTATCCCTTACTTCCTGTTCTGATACCTTTCTCAGAATGTTATAGGTGCCACCAACTGTTCCATTATAGACAACAGCATAGTGCTCATCTTCGGCTGCAATGGTATCCCCTCGATGCAGTTCTGGAGATTTGTGAGTGAAATCAAGGTTTATTGCATCACCATCATCATAGTTTCTAGCTTCCTGAAGCATCTGCTCAGGAGTAAGTTTGTCAAATATTTCAGTGTCACTAACTAACTGAAAGTATTGAACGCTTGCATAATATACCGGTTCCTTGGTAGTGGTAACAGCATTTTTGTTACTTTCATCATGTTGCTCATTCTTCTGCTGTGCTAATTCCTCGGCAATTGCATCAAGTTTAAGAGTCAGAATAGACGAAGCCTTCTTCACATCAACCAATGTAGTCTTGATAAAATCAGGAGATTCTTTCAAACTATCAAGCCATGATTTAAGGTATGCTGCGCTATCTTCCTTGACGTGCTTCACTAGTCCATAGCGTTGTGCAACCAGAGCACTACCAAGTTCGGCAACCAATTCTTCACGAGCATATTCAGCACTACCAAAACCACCTTCTGGCTTCAATCTACCTAGCTGATTTTCAGCTCCAGTCGAATGTATTGCTTCATGAAAAGCAGTTCCTGCAAAAGATTCTGCATCGATGAACTGAGACTTCTCAGGCAAAGTAATTTCATTTTTGGATATACTATAGAAAGCATTATCTTGATGGACCAAATTGATAGGACAAATCCAACTTTGGTCTTTAATCATCTTATCCAAAGGTTCAAAGGAATTTTCCCCGCCACGGAGTTCAGGTCTAATGAGCTGATTTTGCTCCTCTAGCTTGGCATACAGTTCAGGACGAGCCTCCTGCAAATTGGTTTGAGCGACATTGAAAACGTTATATACATTCAGCTTGGGATAGACATTAATTTTCTGCTTCTCCTCGTTGCTAAGTAATTTATAATCATCGTATTTAACACGTTCTTTTGTCTCTTTATCAATGCAAGTAAAGGTTGTTATGAAAACTGGAAATGAACGTTCTCCTTTATTCACACCTACATGAGGCAGTTCCTCACCATTCTTATTTGTGACTGGCGAGCGTTTTCCTTCCTTATCCTTATTAAAATTCAATCCGACAACTCGGTCAAAGGTACACCAGACTGGCAGTTTATAACCTTTCTTCTCAGCCTGAAAAGTCAACATAAGTGCGTTCATTCCATTGTATTCTCTGCCCGAAAGATTCTTTGGCCATTTGAGCGCTCCTTCAGTGAACCAAGGCTTCTTCCAATCGCTTTGAATGGTGCTAATACGCTCAATCATCAGCTCTGCGAATTTATCCAGAGCTTTATCTTCTGCACTAGGTCCGTTGCTATTGTAGTTCTTCTTGTAGTATGCCATATCTAAAATGGTGTTTGTTCTTTGGTTTCATGATAGGTTTGCTTAACCCATTCTTTGATTTCACTCACTCTGCAATCAAGGTTAAGTCTTTTACGGAATACTGTAATAGCGAGTTTGCCTTTGACTTCAACCTTGGCTGATGGATAGAGAGTGTTACACACATCTCCAGAGAAACGAGCAAATCTTACCCAAGTGAACTCAAACGCATCATTTACCTTCTCGGTGCTATATCCTGAGAAAAGTTGATAAGGCTTGCCATTCTTATCTGTTCGTTCATCAATCTGTTTACCGAGAGTCCCACGAAACTCCAGTTCACCATTGATGGCATCTGTTACTGATGCTGGATTCAAATGAATTTCCTTGGCTGAAAGGTTTACATACATGGTTTCACCTCGCTTCTTGAAAGTAAGAATACCTGTAAGCTCCGCTCTAGTCCCGTTTGTACATAGACTAGCTTCATTGGCATTGTATCCGTCCTTGATTACGGATATTTCAATCGGAAGCGTTTCCTTAGTAACGTCACCGACATTCACGGTTAATGATAACTGTGTGTAAGTTTTGCCGTCTTTGCTGGTCCTCGTTGTTGCAGCACGGCTGATTACGCCATTTACTGTTACTTCTGCTTTTATCATGGTTGTTTGCTTTTGTGTTTGTTGTTTCTATAATTGGTCATATAAATCTTTTTTGGACTTAGAGAGTCCACGACCTCTACGTGGCTTTCTCATAATGGTTTTCTCGATGTCTTCATCTTCATAAGGCGTTTCTACAGCTGCATGTCTCAGCTCATAATAGCACCATGCACCTGAAACGAGGATGATTACAAG
>RZZX01000178.1 GCA_009929715.1 Bacteroidia bacterium | reverse complement strand
TGTTATAGCTCGATAGCTCTGGCTGTGCCTAGCTCAGTTGAAAAGCCGTGAATAGCCAAGTATAATGCCAAGAGTAGCCAACCGGGCACAGTAATGAGGCGAAAAATAAAAGCACCACATTACGCCACTCTCCTGGAAGATTGTCTGCGTAATGTGATGCCCAAAAACCATGGTAATGGTATCACAGTACAACATGGATTTCAATCCCGAAAAGAATATTTTTTATTAGGAGTAGCGAGGAAACAATTTGCCCCATCTGCGAGGGCAAATTAAAGGTGAGGGACAGTCGAGACAGAGTATGTCAACACGAGGACGGAACACGCCGGGTATACAGGCTTCGGCGGCTTTACTGCAAGCACTGTAGGAAAATACACACGGAGCTTCCGGACTTTATGCAGCCGTTCAAACGGTATGCAGCCGAGGTAGTTGAGGCGGTTGTTGACGGTCGGTGCGAAACCTGTCCAGCAGAGGAATCCACTATGCGAAAATGGCGTAGATGGTTTGTAACCCACAAGACAATGTTAGAAGCTAGATTTTGGGCTTTAAAGCAGAGCCTTGACGGCGTTGTTTTAAGTGTTTTGTCCCCACGCTCACTTCTCCAAGAAATCCGCAGTACCGGAATCGGATGGCTTAGCCGTTTAACACGGCAGCTTGTCAATTTCGGAAATGAAATACACACCTGCTTTGCCTGTTGTCCTTCAAATGGGAACGATATACTCATTTCATCATATTAGATGAAGGGAGTTATTGCATATGGAAAACTGGCAAGAGCTTGAAGCAGCACGTAGGTTGAAGATAATTGCGCCTCTTTTGGACGAAACTCTGGATGAGGCTGCTGTTGTAGCGCGCAAAAAGGATATTTCGGAGGATTGTGGACTATCCTATAGAACAATAGGGCGCTATTATATGGCGTTCAAAGCTAAGGGCTACGAAGGGCTTGTGCCCAGCCCCGGTACTGCAAGGAACACCTCGGAGTTGCCGGAAAATTTCGATGAAATCGTTACCCAAGCAATACTGCTTCGGCAGGAGTTGCCCAACAGAAGCGTTCCTCAGATTATTAAAGTCCTTGAATATGAGGGCTACGCTAAGCCTGGGGAAATAAAACGCAGCACGCTGCAGCGCCATCTACAAAAGGAGGGATATTCCTCCAAGCAAATGCGGGTATATGAACAAAAGAACAAATCTGCAAGGCGGTTCAAAAAAGAGCACCGATGTGTACTCTGGCAAGCAGATATAAAGTACGGGCCATATGTGACGAACCCCAAAACAGGCGAGGTCTTTCAAACATATCTGTCTGTGTTCATAGATAACGCCACGCGCTATGTGGTTAGTGCAAGATTTTACGACAATCAGCGAACGGATATTATTGAGGACAGCCTTCGAAGAGCCGTTATACAGTTCGGGAAGCCGGTTTCCCTGCAGTGCGACAATGGCAAGCAATACCGAAGCGTAACACTTCAGCGAGCCTGCAATGTTCTCGGGATTAGGCTCATATTCTGCAAGCCATATTCGCCAGAGGCTAAGGGTGCGGTTGAGCGTTTCAACCAAACAGCAGACAGCTTTATATCTGAATACTCACTACAATCCGAGCGAACGCTCGAAACACTGAACAGAGACTTTGAAGCGTGGCTCAATCAGTATTACCACACGAAACCACACGTCGGCTTGAACAACATCTCACCGGCAACAGCATTCAGAACCGATACCAGAATGCTTGAATTGGTACAGGCAGAAAGGCTTGCTGAAGCATTTCTGCACATTGAAAACCGTGATGTAGACAAGGTGGGGTGCATCAGCTTCAAGGGCAAGACCTATGAGGTGGGAATGCAGTTTTGCGGAAAAAGCATTCAGGTTGCTTATGACCCTATGTATCTCCAAGAGATTGAAATCCGGTGCGATAGCTACAAACCGTTTAACATTCGAGAACAGGTCATAGGAGAAAACTGCGACTACAAAAAATCATTTGTTTCGTCTCATGCTGTTAGTCCTAACGGCTCTCGTATGCTGAATGCGCTTAACGAAAAAAACATCACAGGAAAAACCAACCGCCGCCGTGCTGTGAGCTACGGAGGTGAGAGCGATGTTTGAGGAATTCTTTGACCTGACGGCAACGCCGTTTACCAACTCAATTCCAAGTGACAAGCTTTATATGTCTCCCATTATGCGTGAGACTCTCGGAAGACTGAAATTTGCTGTTAGCCACAGGATGTTTGCTGTTGTTACCTCGGACGTGGGTTGCGGAAAAACTACTACCATACGAAAATTTACCAATGACCTTGACCGAAAGAACTACGAGATTTTGTACATAGCTAATTCCAAGCTTAGTCCAAGCTGGTTTTACAAGGGAATGCTGAAGCAGCTTGGGGTTGAGCCTAAATTCTACCGGGACGCGGCCAGCCGTCAACTTCATCGGGAGCTTGAGATTATCCGCGGAGTACAGCACCGTGATGTGGTATGTATTGTGGATGAGGCACACCTATTAAGCAAGGAAACTTTCGAGGAAATACGCTTCCTTCTGAACAGCAAAATGGATTCTGAAAATCCCATGTCACTCATTCTGGTAGGTCAAAACGAGCTATGGGACAAGCTTAAATTACAGAGCTACGCCGCCGTAAGGCAGCGCATAGACATAAAGTGCGAGATACCTCAGTATGACCGTGCCGAAACCGCAAGGTATATTGAATGCCATCTAAAATATGCCGCTTGCACACGCGAAATATTTACTGAAAAAGCCATTGATGAAATCTATAGATATTCTGCTGGAGCAGCCAGAGCTATTAACAAGGTTTGTCTAAACAGTCTTATTTGTGCCGCACAGCGCAAGGAAAAGCTGGTTGATGATTACTTAGTCGTGGAGGTCATTGACGGTGAACTCCCGTAAGATAATAAGTTTTTAATTGATTGCCTAAAGTGCCGTTTACGCGGCACTTTAATAGGGCTTTTCATGGCACAATATTTAGCCGTTCGCGGCATGGCATCTAGGTGAGCTGTGGACAAACGAACTTAGCAGCAACA
>RZZX01000078.1 GCA_009929715.1 Bacteroidia bacterium | reverse complement strand
GAGTAAGGTTATCAACCGGTTATCAACAACTGTTTATAAGCCCAATTTGGCCGAAATATCAAGCATTCGCCGAATCGGTTTAACCGCTTTTTCGGCAATCTCTGGATCGACAGTTATTTCTGGAGATTCCTGCTCTAGACAAGCGTAAAGTTTTTCTAATGTATTTAGACGCATAAAGCTGCATTCGTTACACCCACAAGTACTGTCGTTTGGAGGAGCTGGAATAAATTTCGTATCGGGACACTTCTTTCGCATCTCGTGAAGAATTCCCGACTCTGTTGCAACAATATAACTGTTCTCTGGATGACTCACGGCGTAATTTAATAACGCAGCAGTAGATCCTACCACATCGGCCAACTTCAATATAACGCTTTTACATTCGGGATGAGCTAAAATGAAGGCATTGGGATAGGTTTGCTTCAGTTCCACCAATTTTTCAACCGAAAACTGCTCATGCACGTGACAAGCTCCGTCCCATAAAAGCATCTGACGATTGGTTACTGAGTTTATGTAATTCCCTAAATTTCTATCGGGACCAAAAATCAGTTTCGTCTCTTGAGGGAAACTTTCAACTATCTGACGTGCATTGGTCGATGTCACTACCACATCGGTTACCGCTTTTACCGCTGCTGTAGTGTTCACATACGAAATAACGGTGTGTCCTGGATGATCGCTAACGAATTGAGCAAACTGATCGGCTGGGCAACTGTCGGCCAAAGAACAGCCTGCATTCAAGTCGGGTACTAGCACTTTCTTGTTGGGACAAAGAATCTTGGCCGTTTCACCCATGAAGTGAACACCACACATCACAATGATATCAGCTTCGGTCTTGGCTGCCCATTGAGCCAAAGCTAAACTGTCGCCTACAAAATCGGCTATGTCTTGAATCTCACTCTCCTGGTAGTAGTGAGCTAGTATGACGGCATTCTTAGCCGACTTTAAGTTATTAATAGCTTGAATTAACTCTTTCATAATATTTATATATATTCCTTTTCTGAGAAAAAAACAAATGATGATAATAATAGACGGTTAATACTGTTGGAAAATAAAAGCTTATAAACTTGTTTTATAAGTTATTAGTCTATTTAAGCCGGTTATAAGTTTTTTATTAACTAGCTTAATTCCTGCTCATTATGACCTATTTTATTTATTATCAGCTTGCTAAATAATATTATCAATCTGGTTATTCACAATGGTTGATAAAGTGCAAAGTTAAAAACTTTAGAGATATAACCTAGTGGATTAAGGCTTAAAAGTATGTTGATTAGAGCGGTGTAACTTGAGGCTAACTAATTTGGAATGTTCATTTTGAACCACTTATACTTTTTCTTTTTATTAATCCAAGTATTTAAGATAGGAATCTATCCCCATACTATCGACAAGTTTTCCACCGTTATTAACACCACTGTTAACAGAAAAGAATTACTTTTGCACCTTATTATATTATACAGAGATTATCATGCGTAAATTAAAGATAACTGAGCTCCATCGAATCAGTACTGAAGAATTTAAAACTGCCGAGAAACTCCCTCTGGTGGTTGTTTTAGACGATATTAGAAGTTTGCACAACATCGGTTCTGTTTTTCGGACCGCCGATGCGTTTCGTATTAAGCGTATCTATTTGTGTGGAATCACAGCTGTGCCTCCACATCCGGAAATGCATAAAACAGCTTTAGGCGCTGAATTTAGTGTTGATTGGATCTATGTGGCCGATACAGTGGAAGCGGTTGATAACCTCAAAAAAGAGGGATATCAGGTGTATGCGGTAGAGCAAGCCGAAGGGAGTATGATGCTTGATACCTTGGAATTGGATCGGACGCAGAAATATGCTGTTGTGATGGGAAATGAAGTGAAAGGGGTTAAGCAAGAGGTGATTAACCACGCTCATGGTTGCATTGAAATCCCGCAATATGGTACTAAACACTCATTGAATGTATCAGTCACAGCTGGTATTGTGATGTGGGATCTCTTTAAAAAACTCAGTTGATAACTTGTTGATAACCGTATTAGAGTTGTCCGTTTTCTACCAATAAGACCACACGTTCCACAAGTTTATCTTCGCCTTGCGGATCGTATTCTTTTTTGAGACTTGCCCCGAATAAAGCAGCAAAAGCCTGATAAAAACCGGCTTTAAATGGACCTAAAAAAGCTTTAACTATTTCATAAGAGGTCTGGTTGTTTTGTCGGTCGATCAATTTTATGAGCAATTTACCTTGTGAATAAGAGAGCTTTTTCATGGTAGGGGTATATTGCTCTTTAATCCCTTTTTCCACACGTTTGAGATGTTTCTTTCTGGTCTTTTCATCCGGCAATGTTTGCATATACTCATAAGTCTCTATCAGTGCGCGGTTTACTTCACGGGCAATGGGATAGACGCGTTTCACGTTCCGAATAAGTCGATAATACTCCAACCGCTCTTTATCGTTTTTGAAAATAAGAGGTTTAAAGATATAAACAGTGGGAAGACTCACGTAAGGAATGCGTTCCCCTTCATAAGTACATATGGGAACCAAATAAGCGCCTGTGTGCTCTTTTTCCTGAGCGTGAAGCTGGCTCGAGAAGAAGAGAACGAAACCGATGAGGAGTAACATATAGGCTTTCTTATTCATGGTGCAAAAGTACAATATATTTTGAGATTCAAAGAGATTATGGTCTCTTTTCCTTGTGGTGTTAACCTATTTAAAGTAACTTCGTGACTTATTAAAAAGAAGTTGACTTTTGATGCTAAAACTAGAATGAAACATGATCCACTATTTCGGTTGATAAGTTTTATGAACTGTCTGTTGATAACTCTCGTTTGTACTGCTCAAAACCATCAAGAACACTATTTAGAAGAGGTTGTTGAAAATTTATCGGTTAATAATGCTGTTGAAGAAACAACTTGGGAAGAGGAGTTGGAAGAGCTTTCCGATTCACTTCGAAAACCTTTAAATCTTAACACAATTACGCGTGGACAACTGGAATGTTTTCCTTTTTTAAGTGCTGAGCAAATAGAACATTTGCTGGCTTACCTCTACCTTCATCGCCCCATGCGTACTATTTATGAATTGCAGTTGGTCGAAGGGATGGATCGGAAGACTATCGCTCATTTGCTACCTTATATCTGTGTAGATGTTATTAACAGTAAAGAATCTATTCGGTTAAAAACATTGTTGAAAGATGCTGTAAAGTATGGTCGCCATGAGTGCTTAACTCGTTTAGATATACCGTTTTATAAGAGAAAAGGTTATGAACAAGACTATTATGGCCCACCTGTTTATAACTCTTTGAAATACACGTTTCACTACCGTGAAAATCTTCGGATGGGGTTGGTTGCCGAGAAAGATGCTGGTGAGCCTTTCGGCGCAATAAGAAATAAGAAAGGATATGATTTCTATTCGTTTTACCTGTTGATTAATGAGATGAATCGGTTAAAAACCCTCTGTGTAGGAAGTTATCGCCTGAATTTTGGGCAAGGGTTAGTTTTTGGAGATGGGTTTTTAACCGGCAAAACAACCACACTTTCTCTCTTCTCATTTCAGAATGCAGAGATCAAACGGCATGCTTCGACCGATGAATGTCACTATTTTCAGGGAGTAGCTGCTGCGGTTCATACGAGTAAGGCAACCACCTTGTCGGCTTTTTACTCCTATCGATTGCTCGATGGGGCTGTTCATAACGGGCTAATAACCTCGCTTCAGGGCACTGGATGGCATCGGACTAAGAAAGAAATGAACCGAAAAGGGACTGTTGCACAGCAACTTACAGGTACCCATTTGAGTTATCAACAGGGGGTGTTAAAACTGGGAGCTACCGCTGCTTATTATTGGTATAATCGACCTTATGAACCGCTTCTCCGATCGTATTCTAAATACCATCTTCGTGGGCAGAGATTTTTCAACGGTAGTGTGGATTATGCCTACCGTTGGCGTCGCTTGTCGTGTCAGGGCGAGGTGGCTTTCGGTAAACACGGTGGGGTGGCAACAGTCCACTTTTTACGTTATGCCGATCCGTTAGGAAATAAGCTCATGCTTGTTCACCGATACTATGCTTATAACTATTGGGCCCTTTTTGGACGCGCCTTTGGTGAGAGAACAACGGTTCAGAATGAAAACGGTTGGTACCTAGCTGGCGAGTGTGTGCCATGGCCCCGTACCCTGCTGTTTGTCTCGGCCGATTTCTTTGCTTTCCCGTGGAAAACATACCAGGCTAATAAATCCTCGCATGGAATGGATTTTTGTTTTCAGATGAGCTATGTGCCTCAAGCATCAACACACATGTCTTTTCGCTACCGGTTTAAGCGCAAAGAGCGCAATCTTCCTGGAACGAGTGGAGAGGTGGTGTTACCCATTTATACCCATCAGTGGCGCTATCGGTTGGCATATGATACCCACCGATGGTTGGTTACTCGAACCACCTGTGAAGTGAATCAGTTTCATTACCAAGGTCGGCCATTGAGTTATGGCTATCAGTTGAGCCAATCCTTCAGATGCCATTGGGCCGATTTCCCGTTGCGTTTAGAGGCTCAAGCCACCTTTTTCCAGACCGACAATTACGACACCCGGGTCTATGCCTTTGAAAAAGGGTTGCTTTACACCTGGTATGTCCCTTCGTTTTCGGGCAAAGGGAGTCGTTATTCACTTCATTTCCGATACGATATAAATGCCCATTGGATGTGTTTACTCAAATTTGGTGAAACCATTTATGCTGATCGGCAAGTTATCGGGTCGGGATCGGATGAGATTAAAGGAAATAAAAAAGGCGACCTTCAGATGCAGCTTCGATTAAAGTTTTAGTATCTTTGACTCATCTTATAAGAAGTTTTAATCAGTTGAACGAAAAATATAAATACGATGTCTATACTTTTTTCTTCTCCGATATTTGGGCCAGTACACTCTCGTCGTTTGGGTGTTTCGTTAGGGATTAACCTACTACCGGCCGATGGTAAATTTTGTTCTTTCGATTGTGTTTATTGCGAATGTGGGTTTAATGCCGACGGTCGGACGCGGACGCCACTTCCTCGGCGTGAAGTGGTAAAAACGGCTTTGGAAGAGAAACTGCAAGCGATGCAAGCAGAGGGTGTAGCTCCCGATGTACTCACCTTTGCCGGCAATGGTGAACCAACTTCTCATCCCGATTTTCCAGGAATAATTACCGATACGTTGGCCTTGCGTGATCACTATTTCCCTTTGGCTAAAGTCAGTGTATTGAGTAATTCGACCTTTCTTCA
The DNA here is from genome assembly GCA_009929715.1 of Bacteroidia bacterium. Classification (GTDB taxonomy): domain Bacteria; phylum Bacteroidota; class Bacteroidia; order Bacteroidales; family Bacteroidaceae; genus Bacteroides. The sequence goes on along the minus strand of RZZX01000078.1, from coordinate 10,285 downwards.
CCGTCGTGGTGTGTTTGAAGCCTTGAGTAAAGTCGATAATAACATTCTAAAGCTGGATACGGTCGACGAAGCCTATATTCGTTTGGTAGATCGTCCCAATGGCTCCTTTGATTTGGAACGAATCATCGGCTATATGAAAGAATTTAAGGGAAATTGTATCATACAAACCATGTTTATGAAGGGGAGCTATCAAGGCATATCGGTCGATAACACCAGCGATGCTTATGTCCTACCTTGGTTGGAACGAGTGAAAGAGATTGGTCCGCGACAAGTGATGATTTACACCATTGATCGAGAAACTCCAGATCACCATTTGGAGAAAGCCACCCCCGAAGAGCTTGATCGGATAGTTGGCCTGCTAGTTGCCGCCGGATTAGATGCGACAGCTTCCTATTAACAAAACCACTGTATAAAAAACGTTCCGGTTCTGACTACTCCATTGAAAAAAAGAGTTATCGGACCGGAACGTTTAGAGGTTAAAAAGCCAAGTTTTAAATCAGAGTTTTTGCTCGTTCGATGGCTTCATTGATATTCGGACAAATATTTTCTTTATCTAAAGTCGCATAGAAGTTCGATTTCTCTAACGTCTCATGCACTTGCTCGTTGACTCCCGAAAGAATCAATGTAATTTTCTCTTTCTTAGACATCTCGCAAAGCATCGTGAGGTTATGTATGCCTGTAGAGTCAATAAACGGTACCCGGCGCATTCGGATGATACGCACCTTCGGGTGGTCATTTAACTGCCCCATTACCTCCTCAAATTTCGTTGCAATACCAAAGAAATAAGGGCCGTTAATTTCGTACACCTCCACGCCTTCTGGAATAACCAATGCCTCCTCGGTAGTTGCGATATCGGTATCTTGTTCCAGGCGAATTTCATCTTTAATAACCGAAATATCTGTTGTCTCCATCACACGCTTCATAAAGAGAATACAAGCAATGACCAATCCTATTTCGATCGCAATAGTCAGGTCGAATATAACAGTCAAGAAAAAAGTTATTAATAAAACCGTGACATCCGATTTGGGGTTTTTTAGCAATCCTTTAAAGACTCGCCAGCCACTCATGTTGTACGAAACGATAACTAAAATACCAGCCAGACAAGCCATTGGAATGTATTGTGCCAAAGGCATTAAGAACAATAAGATAAGGAGTAAAACAATGGCGTGAATGATACCCGCTATCGGTGTTTTCCCTCCATTGTTAATGTTAGTCATGGTCCGAGCGATGGCACCAGTAGCCGGTATACCTCCGAATATTGGCACGATGATATTGGCCGCCCCCTGCGCAATCAGTTCGGTGTTGGAATCATGTCGATCACCAATCACTCCATCGGCTACGGTAGCAGACAGGAGCGATTCGATAGCACCCAGCACAGCAATGGTAATAGCTACCGGAAAGAGGTTTTGAATCGCTTCCCAGTTGAGAGATGGCATGGCCGCCGCAGGAAGTTGCGACTGGATAGTAAAGCGATCACCAATCGTTGGAATAGCATCAATACCACCATAAGTCTTCATTAAATAAACCAAAAGAGTGACCAACACGATAGCCACTAAAGAGCCCGGTATCTTTTTTGAAAAACGCGGCGTGATGATAATAATGAAGAGACTCAAAAGGCTAATGGCTGTATTCCACCAATTGATGGTATCAAAATGGGTGACATAAAGCATCCATTTGCCCACAAAGTCGCCCGGCACCTTTTCGCCGCCGAAAGATAAACCAAACACATCGGCTATCTGAGTGGTAAAAATGGTCACCGCAATACCACTCGTAAATCCGATGATAATAGGATAAGGAATAAATTTGATTACGGCCCCAAGTTTGAAGACCCCCAGCAAGATGAGCAAAACGCCGGCCATCAACGTGGCGGCAATCAAGCCCGCTTCGCCGTATTGCTGTATAATGCCGTAAATAATAACGATAAAAGCACCTGTTGGTCCACCAATCTGTATCTTACTTCCGCCGAGTAAGGAGATGATAAATCCTGCAATAATCGCCGTTATAATTCCTTTTTCGGGCGATACACCCGATGCAATACCAAAAGCAATAGCCAATGGTAGCGCTACAATCCCCACAATGATTCCTGCCATTAAATCCGAAAGAAAAGTCTCTTTGGAGTAATTAGCCAAGCAGGAAACTAATTTGGGTTTAAATTCAAACAGTTTCATCCTTTATGAGTTAAATTAAATTAATGTTAGTTTTAAGTGCAACGTAGAGAGTACAAAATTAGCTAATATATTTTAAATAATCCCTTTAAATAGACAATAGTTCGTTTGTAATGCTTCGTTCATCTATTTGATCAACCCTGAAAGAGAAATTATTCCTCTCTAATTTTCGGTTTTATGAACCAAAAAGAGTACCTTTACGTTATACTTAAGAAAGGAAATCTGTAGAGAAAGAAGCAGTTACATGAATATAAAATGATAAAAAGATGACTAAAAGTATTAAAGGAACTCAGACAGAAAAGAATTTGTTGACTTCGTTTGCAGGAGAGTCACAAGCTAGAATGCGTTACACTTATTTTGCTAGTGTAGCTAAAAAAGAGGGTTATGAACAGATTGCTGCGATCTTTACCGAAACAGCCGATCAAGAGAAAGAGCATGCCAAACGGATGTTTAAATACCTAGAAGGTGGCATGGTTGAGATTACCGCTAGTTATCCAGCCGGTATGATTGGTTCAACGTTGGAAAACCTTCAGGCTGCCGCTGCTGGTGAGCATGAAGAGTGGTCATTAGATTACCCCCATTTTGCAGATGTAGCAGAGCAAGAGGGTTTTTTGTCTATTGCTGCCATGTATCGCAACATAGCCATTGCAGAAAAGGCCCACGAAGAGCGTTACTTAGCTTTTGTGAAGAACATAGAGCAAGCATCTGTCTTTGCCAAAGAAGGTGAAGTGGTTTGGCAATGTCGGAATTGTGGTTACGTACATGTAGGAAAAGAGGCGCCGACCAGTTGTCCAGCTTGTTTGCATCCACAAGCACACTTTGAGGTACAAAAAACGAATTATTAAGAATGCTCTTTATTCAATAAGTTCAGCGGGGGATAGGCTATTACAATAGCCTATCCCCCGCTGCTTCTGATGTACATCTGCCAGACTCCTTCCAAGTCCTTTTTTTAGAGTGCTACTCCTTCAGTTGGCTTAGAAATTCACACAAGGCAGCTACTGCTTGTGCGCGGTGGCTGATTCTGTTTTTCAGTTCCGTTCCCAGTTCGGCGAAAGTCTGTTCATACCCTTCTGGCTTAAAAATAGGGTCGTATCCAAAGCCCGATCCTCCCTGTTTATCGGTTGTAATTTCCCCCTTTACAACCCCTTCGAAGAGATACCGTTTACCGTCTAAGATCAAAGAGATAGCAGTTCGGAACTGCGCTTTGCGATTCTGCTCGCCCGCCATGACTTGCAGCAACTTCTGCATATTAGCTTCCGCATTATGCCCCTCTTTGGTGGCATAACGTGCCGAATAGACACCCGGTGCCCCATTTAAAGCGTCGACCTCCAATCCTGTATCATCGGCAAAGCAATCGAGGTGATACGTCTTGTACACAAATGCCGATTTCAACTCAGCATTCTCTTCCAGTGTTGTTCCCGTTTCCGGAATATCGGTGTTACAGCCGATCTCTTTTAAGCTCAGCAGTTCTATTTGATTGCCCAAGATGGCAGCTACCTCCTCCAGTTTATGAGCATTGTTGGTAGCAAAAACTAATTTTCGTTTCATGCAATAAGATTAATAAAAAAGACAAAGCCTGTTTAATGGATTTCTTCGTTAAACAGGCTTTAGTTATTTATGAACAAGAGGTGTTAATAACTCTCTTATTTAACTTTTAGTTGGTCGAAACCTTCTCCATACACCCCAATGACAGAGCTTTGAGAGATAAAGGCCTTTGGGTCGATGGTTTTTACCAACCGGAAGATTTCCAGCGACTGTCTTTTCTTGGCCAATACCACCAACACCTTGGCATCATTTTTACTATACCATCCAGTGCCGTTCAGTACCGTTACTCCTCGGTGGGTCTCTTTAATAATGCGGTCGGCTATTTCATCATACTGCTGAGAGAAGATAAAAAACTGCACCGATTGGCGTGCACTATTAACGATCCAATCGAGTACCATCCCGATAATGAATAGAGTTACAAAACCAAAGATTACGCGTCGGATATCGTAAAACACCAGGTAACAAGAGGCGATAATAAATACGTCACAAATCATAATCATGCGTCCCAAAGAGACATCTTTGTATTTATTCACGATAGCGGCGATAATATCCGTACCTCCCGTACTTCCGTTGTAATTAAACACAATACCCAATCCGATACCACACATTGCTGAACCGATAATACAAGCCATAAAGTCTTGTCCAGCTCCCAAGAGAAGCGGTTTACCATCTGCCGACAAATCGGGTACCGTTACATACGTATTGACTAGCTCCTGCAAAATCCAAAGTAAAAAGGTCATCATAAAAATGGCATACGTCGTCTTGATGCTAAACTTCGGTCCCAATATTTTTATGGCGAAGGTCATTAACAGAGCATTAACGATAAAATACGAAAACTGGATGGGAAACCCCGTCGCATAATAAATGATGGCCCCGATACCGGTCACTCCACCGGTTGTGATTTGGTAAGGCAGCAAAAAAGCAGCCCATCCCAGTGAATAACTAATTAAACCAAGCGTGATGTATAAGTAATCTTTTACCTCTCGCATGACTTTGGCTTTTTCAAGTGTTTGCATGGATAGTCTATTATTATAAGTGTATTAAACAACAATGTTTACAATCTTTTTTGGTACAACAATGACCTTTTTAGGTGTTTTACCTTCGGTCCACTTCTGCGAGCGTTCGTCGGCCAACACCTCTGCCTGAATGGCCTCTGAAGTGGCATCGGCTGCAAACTCCATATTAAACCGTGCTTTCCCGTTGAACGAGATGGTATAATTCACCACATCTTCTTTCAGATACTCTTCGTTGCAAACCGGCCATTGCGCATCACAAACAGAGGTTGTATGTCCCAACTTCTCCCACAACTCTTCGCACACGTGTGGAGCGAATGGTGCTAAAAGGACTACCACCTGTTCGAGTACCTCTTTTTTGTTGCACTTCAGACCGAACAATTCATTGATACAAATCATGAATGCACTCACAGCCGTGTTGTAAGAGAACTGTTCGATATCATACGTAATCTTTTTAATCAACTTATGTAACGCTTTTAACTCCTCTTTTGTTGCCGCTTCATCCACAATTATTTCATTTCCTGTGCGATCATAGAAGAGCGACCAAAATTTACGGATAAATCGGTAAACCCCATCGATCCCATTCGTATCCCACGGTTTCGATTGTTCAAGCGGGCCGAGGAACATCTCATACATGCGCAACGTATCGGCACCATACTTTTCAACAATCATATCCGGGTTCACCACGTTGAACATCGATTTACTCATCTTTTCAACCGCCCATCCACAGAGATATTTGCCCTCTTCGAGGATAAATTCGGCAGTGGCATACTCCGGACGCCAAGCCTTGAAAGCCTCCACATCTAGAAAATCGTTCGAGACAATGTTCACATCCACGTGAAGTGGTGTTACCTCATATTGATCTTTTAAGTTCAGTGAAACAAACGTATTACTATCTTTGATGCGGTATACAAAATTACTCCGTCCTTGAATCATTCCTTGGTTCACCAATTTTTGGAACGGCTCCTCCACGCTCGACACCCCTAAATCATGCAAGAACTTATTCCAGAAACGCGAGTAGATCAAGTGTCCCGTAGCGTGTTCTGTTCCACCCACATATAAATCGACATTTTTCCAATACGCATTCACCTGACCATCCACTAAAGCCTGATCATTATGTGGATCCATATAGCGCAAGTAATAAGCCGAAGAGCCCGCAAAACCAGGCATTGTGTTAAGTTCAAGTGGGAAAACAGTCTGGTGGTCGATCAAGCTCTTATCCACCACACATTTGTTGGCTGAATCCCAGGCCCATTTGGTGGCATGTCCCAATGGCGGTTCCCCTGTTTCGGTTGGCAAGAATTTCGCCACCTCAGGCAGTTCCAGAGGCAACGCCGATTCATCGATCATATACGGCATGCCCTCTTTATAATAAACCGGGAACGGCTCCCCCCAGTAGCGTTGGCGAGAGAAGATCGCATCGCGTAAGCGGAAGTTCACCTTCACATGTCCCAATCCGGTCGATTCAATATACGTTTTTGTTTGAGCAATAGCCTCTTTAACAGTCAAGCCGTTCAAGACCAATCCCCCTTCGGCGGCACCTGGACGAGGCGAGTTCATCATAATGCCCTCTTTCGCATCAAAACTCTCTTCGCTCACATCACACCCCTCAATCAACGGGCGGATTTCCAAGCCGAAATGCTTAGCAAAGGCATAGTCTCGTCCATCATGTGCCGGTACCGCCATGATGGCTCCCGTGCCATAACCAGCCAAGACATAATCACTGATCCAAACCGGAATCGCTTCGAGAGTCAGTGGATTAATAGCATAACTACCCGAGAAAACACCCGTAACATGTCGGTCGGCCATACGTTCCCGTTCCGTCCGTTTCTTAGTCCGTTCCAAGTACGCTTCCACCTCAGCACGTTGTCCATCAGTTGTGAGCTGTCCCACCAGTTCACTTTCCGGTGCAAGCACCATGAACGTTACCCCAAAGACCGTATCCGCACGGGTGGTAAAGATCGTCATTTCGATGTCCGAATCCTTCACCTTGAAGTTCATCTCCGCCCCCTCACTGCGACCGATCCAGTTGCGTTGAGTCTCTTTCAGAGAATCCGTCCAATCCACTTTATCCAAGCCATTCAGCAAGCGTTCGGCATAAGCCGATACCCGCAAGCACCATTGGCGCATTTTCTTTTGGATCACAGGGAATCCTCCACGTTCAGAGACGCCATCCACCACCTCATCGTTGGCCAACACCGTTCCCAATTCCGGGCACCAGTTCACCATCGTTTCGCCTAGATAAGCGATGCGGTAATTCATGAGAACCTCCTGTTGTTCTTTCTCACTTTTCGCTTTCCACTCCTCGGCAGTAAACGACAACTCTTCGCTGCAAGCGGCATTCAGACCCTCAGACCCTGAGATAGCGAACCCTTCAATCAGTTCACTAATCGGGCGTGCCTGTTGCGTATCGTTGCAATAATAGCTATTAAACATACGCATGAACGCCCATTGTGTCCAGTGGTAATAATTCGGTTCACAGGTACGAATTTCGCGGTCCCAATCAAAGCAGAACCCTATTTTATCGAGTTGTTCGCGGTAGCGAGCAATGTTTTTTTTCGTTGTAATAGCCGGATGTTGTCCAGTTTGGATAGCATACTGTTCGGCCGGCAACCCATACGCATCATAACCCATGGGATTCAGTACATTGAAGCCTTGGAGACGTTTGTAGCGTGCATAAATATCGGAAGCAATATAGCCGAGGGGGTGCCCCACGTGAAGTCCCGCCCCCGATGGATAAGGGAACATATTAAGGACATAAAATTTCTGTTTAGAATCCTCCTCCTTGACTTGGTAGGTTTTATTAGCTACCCACTTCTCTTGCCATTTCTTTTCGATCTCCCTGAAATTATACTCCATAGCGATAATCTTTTTGATTTATAGTGATTTATATATTATTCTGTAATGCGGGAACAAATTTACATGAATATTTTTAGATTACCACGCGTCAGGTGAGTAAATGATCATTTTGGAGCGTGTTCTGTCTGTTTTTGAGCGATTAAAAAGGCCGTTAATATGACATTGACTGCATGGAGACTTTTCCACCTATTTATTATTGGTTGCTACCCGTTGATAAAAAAAGAGTTTAGGCGAAGATTCTTTTAAGACTTTTAGCTACATTCGCCCCATAATTTAGTGCGTGCTTCCAGATGGAGTACTCTCTTTTTACAATAGCCCGATTATAAACGCTAACCCTGCTGCATACAAGCCCATGAAACTTCAGACTTTGCACTACCACCTGATTGCCGTTTTAGTGGTGACCATTTGGGGATTAACCTTTATTTCCACCAAGATGTTAATCACCAATGGGCTCTCCCCTCAAGAGATCTTTTTGTTTCGTTTCTCGATGGCCTATGTTGGTATTTGGTTTATTTCGCCCAAGCGTCTTTTGGCATCCACCATCAAAGACGAACTTTGGCTCATGGCAGGAGGTATCTGCGGTGGATCGCTCTATTTTATAGCCGAGAATACCGCGTTGCAAATAACCCAAACCTCGAATGTCGCTTTTTTAATCTGTACGGCACCGCTGCTCACCATTCTACTATCGATGCTGTTTTATAAAGACGAACGCCCCACCAAGCAGCTCATTTTAGGCTCTATCTTGGCTTTGTTGGGAGTTGGATTAGTTATTTTCAACGGGCGTTTTATTCTTCAGATCACTCCGGTGGGCGATTTACTCACCCTGTTGGCAGCTTTGTCGTGGGCCTTTTACAGTTTAATTATTCGGAAGATGGCGGGGCGATACTCCACCATTTTCATGACAAGAAAGATTTTTTTCTACGGATTGCTCACTGTTTTGCCGATGTTTTTACTCCACCCCATGACGCTGCATGGAGAGGTGATGATGCGTCCTGTAGTGTGGGGCAATTTACTCTTTTTAGGTCTTTTGGCTTCATTGATTTGTTATGTGCTTTGGAATGTTGTATTGAAGCAGCTTGGCACCATGCTCTCCTCTAACTACATCTACCTCAACCCGCTAGTCACCATGGTGGCTTCTGTTTTAATTCTCGATGAACGCATCACTGGTGTGGCTTTAGCCGGTGCGGCTTGCATTATTGGTGGGGTCTATTGGGGGCAAAAAAAATAGCGACTAAAGATGAGTCTAATTCCATCTTTAGTCGCCTTTCACTGATTCGTGATCGGTTTAAATCTTTTTTTTTAGTCGTTATCCGGATTTTCCGATGCTTCCGGAGCTTTGTCGATCAACTCCATAAACTGATCCAGTTTAGGTGTAATGATGATTTGGGTTCTGCGGTTACGTTGTTTACCCAAAGCCGAATTGTTATCGGTTATTGGGTTATATTCACCACGACCAGCAGCCGTTAGCCGTTTCGGGTCAACCCCATATTTAGTTTGCAGGGCTTGCACTACCGAAGAGGCACGCAAGGCACTCAAATCCCAGTTGTTGCGGATGTTGGGGCGCGAGATGGGATCGGTATCGGTATTACCCTCAATCAGCACCTCATAATCGTTATAATCGGTGATGATTTTAGCAATCTTGCTCAACGTCTCACCCGCTCTGCTGTTGATCTCATAACTTCCAGATTTGTAGAGCATGTTATCTGCTAAAGAGATGTAAACCACCCCTTTCAATACTTGTACATCGACCTCTTTCAGCTCTTCGCGGCTAAGCGAACGAGTTAAGTTGTTCGTCAACACCAAGTTCAAGGAGTCCGATTTGCTCTTGGTCTGAATTAACTGCTTGATAAAGCGGTTGGACGCATTAATCTCATCGACCAATTTAGCGATATTGATGTTTCCCTGAGAACTCTGAACCAAGCTCTTATCGAGTGAACCTTGAAGAGCGGCATATGAGGCGCGAAGTTCTTCGTTGTTTCTTCTCGCTTCAGCAATACGCTCTTCCAAGCTTTTACCACTTGTCCGGCACTCGGCCAACTGGATTTGAGCCTCTTGATAGGTGTTTTTTAACGCCGTATTTTCAGTTTGCAACTTGTTATAATTCTCTTGCAGGCCGGCAAATTGCTTCTTACTCACACAACTGGTGAATAGCAGACAGCCCGTAAGCAGAGGTAAAATAAAATTAGAACGCTTCATAACTAGATATTTTTAGGTGTGACTCATTAATAATGAGTGCAAAGTTACAGAAAAAAAAGAGTACAGCTTCATTTATTAGGGATGCGTAACAAACTTTAATTTTATTCAAGTAGCCAGAGTGTCCTTCTTTCTTCGTGAAAGAATCTATTTTTGTTAGCCAGTGTTTTATCGTCCCACTATAGTGGGACGATTATCCGACTATTCCACTATAGTGGAACGATATTTTTATCACCAAATAAAAAAGTGTCTCTTGCTGGGGAGCTAAAAAATCTTTTAATGCCCGAACAAACGTTTTTAGAGTCAAATTCAGAGGAGTTAAGATGATGTAAACAGGAGCGAGATTATTTAATACCCCCACTTGGTTTCGGACTGATCCGTAAAAAGCAGCAGATTATAGAGAGGCGGGGATGAGGTATGGGCAAAAAAAAAGGAGTCACGCCTGACTCCAACCTTTGTTAACCTTAAATCTAATACTATGAAAAACACAGTGCAAAGGTACGGACTTTG
>RZZX01000077.1 GCA_009929715.1 Bacteroidia bacterium | reverse complement strand
TTGGAAGAGATCGAAAAGGAGGGATTGACGTTGATGCATCTCCGGGATGTGCCAACTTGCCCGGAGATTCTTGGCGAAACAGCTATTCAAACGGAACCGACTATCAAACAGCTCTTTGTGACGGGTATTACAGATCCTGAAACGGCCGATCGGAGGTTGTATCTGATCCGAAAAAAGATAGAAAACCGCATCAGGTTATCTGACCTCCCCGAGAAAGAGGCGTTTTATATGGTCTCATTGTCGACCAAAAACATGGTTTATAAAGGGATGTTGTCGTCTCTACAACTACGCCCTTATTTCCCTGACTTGACGAACGTTTATTTCACAAGTGGATTGGCACTGGTACACTCGCGGTTCAGTACCAATACATTCCCTACTTGGGGATTGGCACAGCCATTCCGTTTATTGGCTCACAACGGTGAGATCAACACCATTCGGGGGAATCGAGGGTGGATGGAGGCACGGGAAAGTGTCTTGTCAACGCCTGCATTGGGGGATATGAAGGCGATTCGACCGATCGTCCAACCGGGCATGAGCGACAGTGCTTCACTGGATAATGTCTTGGAGTTTCTCATCATGTCGGGCCTGAGCTTACCACACGCCATGGCAATGCTCGTTCCGGAGTCATTCAACGAGAAGAATCCGATCAGTGAGGATTTAAAGGCTTTTTATGAATACCACTCTATCTTGATGGAGCCATGGGATGGCCCAGCTGCTTTGCTGTTTAGTGATGGACGCTATGCGGGGGGGATGCTGGACCGTAATGGGTTACGCCCTGCTCGTTATCTCATCACGAAGGGGGATATGATGGTGGTGGCTTCTGAGGTGGGGGTCATGCCTTTCGAAGCGAATGAGATCAAAGAGAAGGGGCGTTTGCAACCGGGAAAGATAATTCTGGTGGATACTGAGAAAGGGGAAATCTATTATGATAGCGAATTGAAGAAGGAATTGGCGGAGGCTAAATCGTACCGCACGTGGTTGTCGAACAACCGCATCGAATTGGATGAGCTGAAAAGCGGACGTAAAATATCGCACAGCGTGGAGGGGTATGACCAACTGCTTGGGGCGTTTGGGTATTCAAAGGAGGATGTCGAGAAAATCATTACGCCGATGGCAGAATCGGGAGCCGAACCGATCCATTCAATGGGGAATGATACGCCTTTGGCTATCTTGTCCGATAAGCCTCAACTGCTCTATAATTACTTCCGCCAACAGTTTGCGCAGGTGACTAATCCGCCTATCGACCCCATTCGTGAGGAGTTGGTCATGTCTTTGGAGGAGTTTATTGGAGCGGTGGGTATGAACATTCTTACACCCAATGAGTCACATTGCAAAATGGTATCGCTCAAACATCCGATCCTAAGTAATACGCAGCTCGATATTCTGTGCAACATCCGTTACAAGGGGTTCAAAACGGTGAAACTACCTATGCTTTTTGAGGTAGATAAGGGGAAAGTGGGCTTACAAGAGTCGCTGGCTCAACTCTGCAAACAAGCGGAACAATCGGTATCCGATGGGGTGAACTACCTGATACTGACCGACCGACAAGTGGATGCTAAGCATGCCGCTATCCCTGCTTTATTGGCTGTCAGCACCATTCATCACCATCTCATTGCCGTGGGCAAACGGGTGCAAACGGCTCTAATCGTAGAAAGTGGCGAGATCCGGGAGGTGATGCACGCAGCTCTATTGCTCGGCTTCGGCGCTAGCGCCTTGAACCCGTATATGGCTTTTGCTATACTTGATAAATTGGTCGTTCAGAGAGAGGTCCAACTGGATTATGCCACTGCCGAAAAGAACTATATCAAAGCCATTTGCAAAGGGTTATTTAAGATCATGAGTAAGATGGGGATTTCAACCATCCGCTCCTATCGTGGTGCCAAAATTTTCGAAGCAGTAGGTCTTAGCGAGGAGTTAAGCAACGCCTATTTCGGAGGAATCGGTTCGCCTATCGGGGGAGTTCGCCTGGAAGAGGTGGCACGTGATGCGATGGCTTTTCATCAGGAAGGCTTCGGAGAATCTATGAGAAATGGGTTATTGACCCATAAAGGGGTTTATGCATTTCGTAAAGAGGGGGAGTCGCACGCTTGGAATCCGGAGACTATTAGTACGTTGCAATTGGCTACACGCACTGGAAGCTACAAGAAGTTTAAGGAGTATACCCAACTAGCGGATTACAAAGAGAGGCCCATCTTTCTACGGGATTTCCTCACCTTCCGGCGGTCGCCCATCGGCCTAGATGAGGTAGAGCCTATCGAGGAGATCATGCGCCGTTTTGTGACTGGCGCCATGTCTTTCGGTTCTATTAGCAAAGAGGCACACGAAGCGATGGCGATAGCTATGAATAAGATACACGGGCGGAGTAATACGGGCGAAGGTGGCGAAGATGCGACACGTTTTGAGCCGATGCCCGACGGGACTTCGCTCCGTAGTGCTATCAAACAGGTGGCTTCCGGACGCTTCGGAGTGACAACCGAGTATTTGGTTAATGCCGATGAGATTCAGATAAAAATAGCTCAAGGGGCTAAGCCGGGAGAAGGTGGACAGTTGCCCGGGTTTAAAGTGAATGAGGTGATAGCGAAGACACGTCACTCCATACCAGGGATCTCGCTCATCTCACCCCCACCCCACCACGATATCTACTCAATAGAGGATTTGGCGCAACTCATCTTCGATTTGAAAAATGTCAACCCGAAGGCGAAGGTTAGCGTTAAGCTGGTAGCCGAGAGTGGTGTCGGAACGATTGCTGCCGGTGTAGCAAAAGCTAAAGCTGATTTGATTGTGATTTCGGGAGCCGAGGGCGGAACAGGGGCTTCACCTGCCTCTTCAATCCGCTATGCAGGGATATCGCCAGAACTTGGACTGAGTGAAACGCAGCAGACATTGGTCTTGAATGGCCTTCGAGGACAGGTGGTTCTACAAGCCGACGGTCAGCTGAAAACAGGGAAGGACATCATCATCATGGCTCTGCTTGGTGCCGAGGAGTTCGGCTTTGCCACATCGGCCCTGATCGTCTTGGGATGTGTGATGATGCGTAAATGCCACCAGAATACTTGCCCCGTGGGGGTAGCTACTCAGAACGAAGAGTTGCGCAAACGCTTCCGTGGACGTAGCGAGTATTTGATTCACTTTTTCAGCTTTTTGGCTCAAGAGGTGCGCGAGTATCTAGCGGAGATGGGATTCAGAAAAATGGATGAGATCATCGGGCGAACAGATTTGGTGGAGCGTATTCAGGTGAATGGTTCGGAGAACACAAAGCATGCGTTGATCGATTTCAACAAACTGCTTACTCCTATCGACTGCGGAGAAGTTCTTCGACACACCAGCGATCAGCATCACAAAATAGAGGAGGTCAAAGATATCGACATCATAAAAGCGGCTCAACAAGCCATCGATTTTCAAAAGGAGGTCTCATTGGAATATGCACTGTCGAATACCGATCGGGCCGTTGGCGCCATGTTGTCCGGTGTGATCGCTTCCAAGTATGGCGGAAAGGGACTCGAAGAAGACACGCTGACCATTAAGTTCAAAGGCTCTGCCGGTCAGTCGTTCGGTGCATTCCTCATCTCAGGGGTCAACTTTAAATTGGAAGGTGAAGCAAACGACTACTTGGGAAAAGGGTTGTCTGGTGGTCGTATAGCGGTTCTCCCACCTCTTCGGAGTCATTTTGAGGCAGACCAAAACACCATTGCCGGAAATACATTGCTTTATGGGGCAACCAGTGGCGAGGTTTATATCAACGGACGTGTAGGCGAACGATTCGCTGTACGTAACTCCGGTGCCGTAGCGGTAGTAGAGGGGGTAGGCGACCACTGTTGCGAGTACATGACCGGTGGCCGCGTAGTGATTCTCGGTGAGACTGGGCGCAACTTCGCTGCCGGCATGAGTGGCGGTGTGGCGTATGTCTGGAACAAAAACGGAAACTTTGATTTCTTCTGCAACATGGAGATGGTGGAGCTTTCACTGATCGAGGAGAGCAGCTATCGAAAAGAGTTACACGAACTGATTCGTCAGCATTACTTGTACACCGGCTCTAAATTGGCTCGTACCATGCTCGACAATTGGAGCCGATACGTTGAGGAGTTCATCCAGATTGTGCCGATTGAATATAAAAAGGTGCTGCAAGAGGAGCAGATGAGGAAGCTTCAGCAGAAGATAGCCGATGTACAAAGGGACTATTAATGCCTCATTGAGCCGTTTAAGACCTCGCATTAAAGAGTGACCAACCATATTTTAGTCAATTCAAAAAAACATAGTTATAATGGGAGATTCAAAAGCTTTTTTAGCTGTTCCTCGTCAGGAGGCCGGCTATCGACCCGTACACGAACGCATTACAGATTTTGGAGAGGTAGAGCAAACCCTCAACACGAACGACAGACGCCGACAAGCCTCACGTTGCATGGACTGTGGTGTTCCATTCTGTCATTGGGCTTGTCCGCTAGGGAATAAACAACCGGAATGGCAGGATGCCGTTTACAAAGGTAAATGGAAGGAGGCCTACGAGATTCTAGCATCGACTTGTGATTTTCCGGAATTCACCGGACGGGTTTGCCCAGCACTGTGCGAGAAGAGTTGTGTTCTCAAACTTTCGTGCGATGAACCGGTTACGATCCGCGAAAACGAGGCTGCTATTGTAGAAGTGGCCTTTAAAGAGGGGTATATCCAACCTTCGGTACCTGTATACAACGGACAGCGGGTGGCTGTTGTCGGTGCAGGTCCGGCAGGACTTGTGGTAGCCAACCAATTAAACCAGAGAGGGTATCAGGTGGTGATCTTCGATAAAGCGGAAGCGCCAGGGGGCTTGCTGCGGTTTGGCATTCCCAACTTTAAGTTGAATAAGAACATCATCGACCGCCGCATGGAGTTGCTCGAAAAAGAGGGGATTGTGTTCCAGATGAACACCCCTATCGATCTAAAACGCCTGCCCAAGGGGTTCGATGCCTACTGTCTCTGTACGGGGGCAGAGGTACCACGTGATTTAGTCATACCGGGACGGGACTTAAAGGGGGTTTATTTTGCTTTGGAATTGCTGAGCCAACAAAACCGGGTGTTGGCAGGAGAGACTTTCGAAAAGGAGGCGCTCGTTCATGCCAAAGGGAAGAAGGTGGTGGTGATTGGAGGGGGAGATACCGGCTCCGATTGCATCGGGACCTCCATCCGACAAGGGGCTGCAAGTGTCCTTCAGATAGAGATTATGCCGAAACCTCCGATCGATCATAATGAGGCAACACCTTGGCCAAGCTATCCACAGGTGTTAAAAACAAGCTCGTCACATGAGGAGGGCTGCACCAGACGATGGAGCTTGGCTTCACAACAGTTTATCGGAAAAGAGGGTCGGCTAACTGGTGTGGAAGTCGAAGACCAGCTGACTGGTCGGAAGGAGGTCCTCGAAGCGGATATGGTCTTTTTAGCAATGGGATATACCCAAGCTGCCCTACCCGATCTGCCCGAGAATGTCTTTGTAGCTGGCGATGCTGCTACGGGAGCTAGCTTGGTGGTTCGCGCCATGGCTGGCGGACGAGAGGCTGCTAAAGCTATTCAAGCTTATCTACAACGATAGAACCACATGGGTATCTAATAAGAGAAGATAGCTTGCACGGAATGCCAATATGTTGCAAATAGCAACATTAGCCAACAAACGGCACACCGTTAGAGATTAATTAACAGAAAAAAGAAAGGCATTGCACGGTTCAATTGAACGTTTTGATTTATATTTGCAGCCTTAAACGTAACATACTCCACATTTAAACTAAAAACGATTATGTCAGACTTAAGATTCAAAGTTGTAGAAACAGCTTTTAAAAAGAGAGCCGTAGAAATGGTGCCACCGGCAGAACGCCCGTCGGACTATTTCGGTAAGTACGTTTTCAACAAAGAGAAGATGTTCAAGTATCTCTCCAGCAAAGTGTACAATGCCTTAATCGATACCATTGATAATGGGGTGTCCCTCGATGGTAGCATGGCCAATGAGGTTGCCGCCGGAATGAAGCAATGGGCCATAGAGATGGGAGTGACACACTATACGCACTGGTTTGCACCGCTGACCGAAGGTACGGCCGAGAAGCATGATGCGTTTATTGAGCACGATGGTAAAGGTGGAGTTATGGAAGAGTTCTCTGGAAAGCTATTGGTACAACAGGAACCGGATGCCTCATCGTTCCCTAACGGTGGCATACGAAACACGTTTGAAGCGCGGGGGTATAGCGCTTGGGATCCCTCTTCACCGGCTTTCATCATTGATGATACGCTTTGTATCCCAACGGTCTTTATCGCTTATACGGGCGAAGCGCTTGACTACAAAGCGCCGCTGCTAAAAGCACTTCGTGCAGTAGATAAAGCGGCTACAGCGGTCTGCCGCTATTTCAATCCGGAAGTCAAAAAGGTCATTCCTTATCTGGGGTGGGAACAAGAGTATTTCTTGATTGATGAGGGGCTTTATGCTGCTCGCCCGGACTTGATGCTTACAGGACGTACTCTGATGGGACACGATAGCGCCAAAAACCAGCAATTGGAGGATCACTATTTTGGCTCTATCCCTACCCGAGTAGCCTCTTTTATGAAAGATTTGGAGATTGAAGCGCTTAAACTAGGCATTCCTTTAAAAACTCGACACAATGAGGTGGCTCCTAATCAGTTTGAGTTTGCACCGATTTATGAGGAGTGCAACTTAGCGAATGACCATAACTTACTTGTGATGTCGCTCATGAAAAAAGTGGCTCGCCGCCACGGCTTCCGTGTTCTACTTCACGAAAAACCGTTTAAAGGGGTGAATGGTTCGGGAAAACACAACAACTGGTCGCTCGGAACCAATACGGGTATCCAACTTATGGCGCCTGGAAAAACGGCTGAAGACAACTTGCGGTTTATCACATTTATCGTCAATACGCTGATGGCGGTCTATCGGCATAATGGGTTACTGAAAGCCTCTATTTCGAGTGCAACCAATGCGCACCGTTTAGGAGCTAATGAAGCGCCGCCGGCTATCATCTCGTCTTTCTTAGGCAAACAGTTGTCACAAGTCTTCGACCATATCGAGAATAGTACCAAAGATGAGCTGATTAACATTGCTGGCAAACAAGGAATGAAGCTGGATATCCCTCAGATTCCTGAGCTATTGATCGATAATACGGATCGGAATAGGACATCGCCTTTCGCCTTTACGGGCAACCGCTTTGAGTTTCGTGCTGTTGGCTCGGAAGCTAATTGTGCCTCGGCCATGACGGCGCTGAATGCTGCTGTAGCGGAACAATTAACGCTATTCAAACAGGATATGGATGAGCTTATTGAAAAAGGGGAACCAAAGCTCTCGGCTATCCTGGAGGTGGTACGTAAGTATGTCAAGATCTGCAAACCAATCCATTTCGATGGTAATGGTTACAGTGATGAGTGGAAGGAAGAGGCTACAAGCCGTGGCTTGGATTGTGAAACGAGCATTCCGGTTATCTTCGACAACTACCTGAAACCGGAGACGATTGCCATGTTCGAGTCTACTGGGGTCATGAATCACAAAGAGTTACATGCCCGCAACGAGGTGAAATGGGAAACGTATACTAAGAAAATCCAAATCGAAGCACGGGTGTTGGGCGACTTAGCGATGAATCATATTGTACCGGTAGCTACGCTTTACCAAACAACGCTAATCGACAATGTTTATAAGATGAAGGAGCTCTTTCCTGCCGATAAAGCGGCCAAACTGTCTGCTAAAAACATGGAGCTGATTGAAGAGATAGCAGACCGGACAGCTTTTATCAAGGAGCATGTCGATGCCATGGTGGAAGCTCGAAAGGTAGCCAACAAAATCTCTTGTGAACGTGAAAAGGCATTGGTTTATCATGATACCATCGCTCCGGCTTTGGAGGAGATACGCTATCATATTGATAAGTTGGAACTCATTGTAGACAACCGGATGTGGACGCTGCCTAAATACAGGGAACTCCTCTTTATCCGCTAATGCGTGTTGGGAACCAGTTAATTAAAACATTTGCGCCATTCCGTTTTACAAGGAATGGCGCAAACTTTTCTTTATTCTATTCTCAGACGTTTCATCCCCTCATGCCCATAGAACGTGGGGAAATACATGAGCTCCACTTTAGCCGGATTGAGATGATAAACTCCGGTATAGCGGGGCAACAGATTGACCACAAAACGGTGATCTCCCTTTTCTAACTGACGACAAAAAATGACCACTTTTTCTTTGAAGTACTCCCGGTGAACCTCACCAGAGAGATAACCTCTTGATTTGGTGTCATAACTACAACCGGCTGGAATAGGGATCTCAACCTGTACATAATTGGCTGCTTCAGAAACATGAACCAACACCTCTAATGCGGTACGTTTACCTGCTTTAAGGTGTGAAAGTGTATCGCCATCGGCCGTGAAAGAAGACGTTACCGAGAACCCTTTCCCCAACTCGCGGAGAGGCTTTTCGTTCCATGCTTGTTGGTAAGTAGTCACATAGAGTGGCAAAGCTCCCGTTTTCTTCAATTCAACCGGACGGCTCGTCACGAGGCTATCGACATAAGGGAATTGGGTCACCCGATGCCCATTGACCGTCAACGAAAGCTGATCGAGTGATTCACCCCCCTTCAATAGATCCGGCAAAAGAGTCTCTATGATACGCGAAGATTCATAGGTGTTCCGCCAACGTCCTTGATGACGACATTCGAAGAAATAGTGTCTGATTGACTTCAAGAGTTCTTCACGTCCACCCAGTTTCTTCAACATCTCATACGCCATCAAGGTATTCTCGATGCTATTATCGGACGGCAAAACGGCTATTCGGAAGAGATTCACCTCATTCTCCCGATCACCCCAATACATCGATCCCAACAACGTCCGTTTGGACTCTTTAGTCATAGAACTTTCAGTTAAATGTTGTTCCGGATCCATCATCAAAGAGGCATTCCAGACTTTAAGCTGATCGGCTACCGAATGATTCTTTAACTGCCCATCGATGGTTTTCAAATACCCCACATAATCGATCGAAGCGCCTAGACGTTTCAACAACATCAGTTCATCGAGCAACATGGATTTACCCCAAGGCAGTTGTGTTTTAGGCATGCGCTTCAAAGCTTCCAACGTGGTCTTCAACTCCTGTTCAAGCGCTGCTGATACTTGTTCTTTATTTAAATCAGTGGCATATCCTGCTTCTTCGGCATCTAATAAGGCAGAAAGGACCTGTTTAGAGACCCAAAAATCGGTTTGACTCCTATTCCACCAGCCCCATAAGCCTTCTGAATTTTTATTTTTGCCTAATCGCCCAATCAGCTTTTTAAGCTGACGTTCCCCTTTAAACGTTTGGTGACGGGCTGCCGCCAATGCACGCTTAGACAGCAAGGCTTTGATCTTGGACCCCATCTGTTCATTGCACGAGTAAGGATAATCAATCACCTTATCGAGTTCACGCTCCAACGACTCCAGCAGAGTAGTCTCCGCATAAATCAAGACCTTTCCGAGTGCAGGATTCACCTCCATTTGGTGAGTTAAACTGTCGTCGAGCACCTTAAAATGCCCCAATGATTGCAGTAAGCCCTGCTCCAAAATCGGTATCGACCGCTCTTCACCATCGAAATAGCCATTGGCCATCTCTAACGCATAACGTATGCTCAAACTATCGCCCCGGCCAATCTGTACAGGGATATAATCCACGTGCGATGTCCCCAACTTTATCTGCTCAGATTGCAGACGATGAGCCACCTTAACCTGACGCTCTACGGATACAGAATCGCCAAAATGGTTGGCTAGGCGTCCCACTACCCGAAGACTATCGCCACGAATAGCAAATGCCGGAACAGACAATCGCGCCGTCAAAGCTTTAAACGAGTTGACCGTGAGCTGCTTTGTATCGGCTTGTTTCTTATCACCAATAGCAATAAAGTAAGTATTCCAAGCTGTAATATCATCGGGATAAGTCACTTCAAACGACGCCTTCCCCTCACTATTCGTACGCAATTGGGGTTGCCAGAATGCGGCATCATGGAAGTTGCACCGAATGGCACGTCCCGCACCAGCCTCAGCCTCCTCATTAAGCGTTTTTTTAAGATTCTTTGTCTGAACCATCATCACACCGTTGGCCGCTCTTTCACCATAAATGGCCGTTGCACTGGCATCTTTCAAAACATTCACACTCAAGACAAGAGCTGGATCAAGATCGTCCAAGCTACCATTATAAGGTACCCCATCGACCAACACCAACGGCTGTGCTCCTTCATCGGCACTATTCACACCACGAACCATGACACCAGACACCTTCCCTGGTAAGAAGTTCATGCGTGTGGCAGGAGCAGCCAACTTCTGTTTAGCACTTCCCAATCCTACAACTGACACCTCTTCTAAAAGCCCTGAGCTATCCTCCAAAATGATGCGATAATGTGTACCTTCATTTAGACGCACCTCTTTAGTCCGACAACCGATATAAGCAAAGACCAATTTATGCCCCTTTTTATATTTTAGCCTAAACGAGCCATCAAATCCGGTTAATGTACCGATGTTCGTACCTTTCACAGTGACTGTTGCCCCCACATAAGGCTCACCCTCTTGATTTGTCACCACGCCCGTAACAACACCTTGTTTGGCATTGTCGAAAGAGTAGTTGTAAGAGTCTCCTTTTACATAGATCACGCTATCTTGCCCCCTACTTTCGTGCGCATAAGGATGCTCTGGATAACTTTTTTTGATCTGACGAGAAAACAAATCGAACGCTTTTTGAGCTGTTTCATGCCCACCGACACACGCTAATGAATCGACTGTCAGGTAGTTCTCTCCACGTAAACGGAGGCTAACGGATTGCGTATAAGCGGTGGAATCGGCAAAAACTAAACTAATCTCAGCAGCCCCTTCTGGCAATCCTCTGAAATAGCGCGTCCCGCCATAATAAAGTCGGCCTCCAACGGTGTCATTCTCCTCTTTAGAATGGACTAGAATAAGAATAGGCGTAAGAGCTACTCCCTTTTTATCTTTCCCTAGCGACAAACTTAAATGAGCTTTGTCCTTAGAACGTTGATCAGTATCACCCAACAAAGCCGATCCAACCAACGTTGTCAGGTTGGCCTTTATCAGCCGATCAAACTGATCATTTATGGTTTGAGGGGTTAACACCGATTGTCTGAAGTTGGCAGTCGGCTCCTCACTCTTAAGTGATTTATCCAAGAACCTATTTTCCCACGGAGAGACCTTCTGGTAGTTGCCATAGAACGTGTAGCGACGGCCACCCTCTACTTCGAGGTTGCCCACCCAGTTTTTATCAGCATAGAGAGCAGCCATATTAGGCCACCCGCCCATTTCGGTGCGTGTAGGGAATGGGCCAACAACCACAGGTGCATAGAGATTCGTCCGCAAAGAGCGGTTGTAGGTCCTATTTAACGTCTGATTCAAATCATAATAAGTATGCCCTGCCTTCAGATAAGTAGGCAAGTTATAAGTTGCATACACATTGGGTAAACTCAACTGCCCAAAACTCTGGTCGACAACAATTAATTGATTGGTCAACTCTTTCTCTTCAAGATCCGACAACACCCCACGAGCCTTTTTAGGTAACAATCGAGAGGTGAAAGCAATCGACAACGAGTCTTTACGAGACACTAGCTTGCCCGATGAAGCCGTTCCTCCATTAAACGACACAATGGTTCGTTGCCCTTTTTTCACTAAAACAGGATCAGCAACCAATTCCCGATCAGCTAAACGTAACTTCAAACGGTGCTCCCCCGGTTTCACCTGAAAAGCATACACATCCGTCTGCTGAGCCAAACTAGTGTAATACAAACAACCATCTATCCAAAACATGTGTACACGTTGGAGAGCCCCGTCGACTACCACATAAGGTAAGAGCAGAGTTGCCCCATCAGCTGTTGGTTCAGCATACGTATAAGAATCCTCAGGATACAAAAAACGGTAATATTCGAGGGTATCCAAAGCCATCGTTTCACGCCAAAGTCCCCAAGTCAGCCGCCTCTCTTGGTTGACTAAACGACTCTCATCGGAGTTATAATCCTCTACAACAAATGGTTTAGCTTGGTTAAATCGACCGGGAATATCAATAAACGGCATCGCATAATTCGTAGACTTCGACGTAAAACCATAAGCCGTTACATCGACATCGCCAACCGGTTTGCCGTTACGATCGGTAACCGAAACCGTCACATCGGTTGTTTGCCCCGGATACACAGCTGTCGGAGTAGAGACATCGAGTGAGAGGTTCTTATCGACATAAGGTAAAGCTTGTTCAATCTTTTTCGCCTTTCCGCCGAAAAGATAAGAAAGCATCATGCTATAACCCTGCTCACGGTGAGCAGAAGCAGCATAGCGAAGTTCCTTAGCATACCCCGAAGTCACCTGCTTCTTCCCTTGCCGAATGGTATACCAGAAAGGTATTTCAGCGGGATTATCAACATGAAAGAAGATGGAGTCGTTCTGACGGTAAAATTGGTAGCCCAGCTGGTCTTCTCTTTGGTTATTCATCAACTCATAAGTCTCTTCAACGTCCTTGGTTTTCACCGTCACGGACGAAGCAAACCAAGGTACAGAGAAGGTATAAGGCAGTTCGACCGATTCTACCGAGAGCTTTTCACCCTCCTCACCCTCGATGGTTAGTTGAGCCTTCACCCGTTCCGTTGCCCCAGCACTGTGCTGAGTCACAGCCAACCGCCCTTTCGATAAGGAGAAATCAAGCCGATGACGCTTCGCCTCCCTGACCAAGAGACTATTCTCTGTTTGCTTCTCATTATCGGCACTCAGATAAACAGCTTCTATCCGATAAGCAAATGAAAGTCCTTGAGGGAAAATAGAATCGGGCAACGTCACTGTTTTCTCAGCAACCTCTGCCATCTCCACCTGATGACTCCATAATGTATCGGGCATAAAAACAAATCCGCTGGGACGCTGCTCACCTAATCGCCGAGGAATGACATATAGTTCTGCACGACCACCATAAACAGCCATGTTATTCTCATCGCGCACTTTTAGAGTCACGTTTACAGAATCGCCAGGGAGCGTTACACGGTTTTTGTTGGTAGTCATAGAGAACCTCAACCCCTTGAGCTCATAGGCTTCATACCGAAAACTACCATCGATCCCTGCTTTTCGATCTTGATTTAGCTCCTCCAAGCTAACGGTATAATTAACATCCAACTTCAGATTTAAGCTGTCGGACAACTTAAATTCGGTGGTATACATACCTGGTCGGTAAGGCTTTAAGTTCGCTACTAAAACGGTATCAATTCGTTCTGGATAGTAGCTAGACAACCGGATATTCACGGGATTTTCATAAGGCTTTCCATTTTGTTGGGCCATATAGCCCTTTATCTTCACTGTTTCACCTGGCTTGTACTTAGGTTTACTAAACACCACAAAGCCTTTATACGGATTGACTTCAGGACGACGGCTCGGGTGGAACAGTGCCTGCACTCCACGCTTCAAACTGAACCAAGCGCCTTTGATCTTTTGCCAAGCTGATGAAAAGAAAGTCTGCTCCGATAGGTAAGGATACCGCAACTGTTTTTCTAAGTCAATATAGTGATACACGCCTTGATAAGCCACCTCAAGTGTCTCCTCTTTCTTTAATTTTCCTCCCCAATAGGTCTGCGTGGCAGAATCGTACTTTAATGATTTAGAGCCACACTTTACTACCGCATCGGGAATGACACGACCTAAAGAGTCATAAAGACAAAGGCGGATTTGCTCACCTGGAACAAGTTTAAAACGTAAACGGTCAACAACTAGATCATTAAAGACCAACTTATTCCTGACGGCTTTTACACGGATATAATTTCCTCTTTTCAGTTGAGGTATCCCTTCATTCTGAGGAAAACGCATCACCAAACGACCCAACATCTGTTCATTAACAGGCTTTTCTTTGAGGTGTATCTTCCGTAAATTATCCCGACTAATGGTATAAATCAATGATTCCTGTGATTCTTGAGGACTGTCGGGTAAGGCGGTTTGTGCCTGGAGAGCTCCCCAACCTAAAAAAAACGATAACGTTAAAAGCAACTTTAGTTTCATAAGTTTAAGTTCTTGATCTTTCACAAAACTACAAAAAACAATGATACAATCACTCAAACAGAACTTAAATAATAATAATCAGAAATATCTCGGCCTTCAAGCACGACGAAGTCTCTTACCAAAACTGGCCCTGAATTTCGTTGACCTGCTTAACAGTCAACGAAATTCAGGGCCAGAGCCTATTAACTAACTAGACTTAAATTACCAATTATCGCCTTCATTGCCTGAAAGTCCATTCTTAACACACTCCTCAATCTTATCCATCACCACATTTGAGAAAGCATGAGCCATGATAAGAGCCTTACTAGAGGTCTTTTTATGAGAATCTTTTGCAACAAAAGGGAAGCATTGATCCAGTGACCAACTCTCGTCGGAACGCACGGTCGACGATCCGCTTAATGCACCAACCCATCCTCCACCGATCACCTTTACAACACTGTAAAAAGGAACGGTATAGGTCACCCTAACTTTCTCCTCTTTGATGTCACATTTAATAACCGGTTTTATGCTAACGTTATATGAGTTACTTCCCCCTACATGCTGTGCTATACCAGCCACGCAACCTTGAGCAATAATGGTTCCCAACTCTTTATCTTTCAATTGAATAACAGAGTTTGCATCGTTAAAAGTGGCCGTAAACCAGTAGTTTAGTAAAACGTAAAGTTGGTTCTTGGTCTTACCCGGACACTCAATAATCTGCGTATAGGTTATGGCATTATTCTTATCCAATGAAAGTTGAGAACCTAGATTGGTTGCTGCATCAACCCATTTTTCACCATACCTCTCTTTCGCATAATTTTCCAACTCTTCCGCACGTAAAATCTGAGCACTGGCAGAGAGTACTCCAACACTTAATAACATCAACATTAAAAGAAACTTTTTCATCTTATTTATTTTTTAAAGTTAAGAACGCAATAAGAATGGTCGCAAAACGAAGTCAGCTAAACCGCCCTAATTACAATGACTCCGCAAACGTATAGTGCAACTATGCACTCTTTCTGCAGAACAATACTTTTTTCACTAGTTCTTCTAAAATGTTGTAACTTATTAGAGTTCCCACAGGAGAATTTGCACAATACCAACTTGGGCTGTCTCAACAAATCCCAATGAATATTAGTTACCTTATAGATGGGTATTCACGTACCGTAAAATTAGCTAAAGGAGGAACTATAATATTCAATCATTCGGGTAGAAGAGATGGGGCTTAGTGATTAGAAGTGAGTGCACGTTCTCTTCTAGAGCCAACATCCGATGTTCATATTCAAAGTATGCTGAGTGAAGTTGTACCAATCAAAGATTGGGATGATGCCCCGATAACCGTAGCAGTACCAAGAAAAACATTCTTAGAAAAGGTGTTTTTACTTCATGAACTATTTTCTATTGAAGGACACGGGGTAAAATTCGTTTAAAGTATTATATAAGAAAAGAGGTGTAACTATTTAAATTACACCTCTTTGCCTATTGTTTATTCTCTGTTTCCTTATCGGAATTATTTCACCTCTTCAAA
>RZZX01000076.1 GCA_009929715.1 Bacteroidia bacterium | reverse complement strand
GGAGCTTTTCATCCCGCCTGAAGACGAAGAGAAACCCGATGATGGACAGCTTGAAATTGAATTTATATACGATTAACATGTCTTAATAGACGCTAGTGATCCACGGTAAAGAAATGACGGCTGGTATCGAAATGCGCGCCACGATAGCCAAAGCGGGGAACGTCATTGATTTCTACGGCTGGCATGGCAATATCCGCGCCGACAGCCACAGGCAATGATTTGCGCAGGGACTGGATGCCATAGAATACGCCGGCTTCCGTAGGACCAGTAATCGTGATTCCGTCACCGGTAACTTTCATCTGGTAGGATTCCGGATTTTCGTTCTCCGTGCCTAATGCCAGTACGATTGCGTTTTTACCTTCTGTTCCGGCTTCAATGGCGAAATCTTTTCCGGTAGCCGTTTTCAGATAGTCTGCCAGGAATTTTGCGTTGCGTTGCATCTTCTCGTTTCCTTCCGGATAGAGAATTTTCACACTGCTCTTGAGGATGAAGGGACTTCCTTGAGCGGTTACAATTTCTTGTGGCATGGGGATGATCTGGTAGTTGGCTTCCTGTTGCGCCGATTGGCAAGAGGCAAAAAGTCCTGCTAGTGCCAGACATCCGGTTAATTTAAAGAGTTGTTTCATAAACTAAAAAATTAGGTGTTAAGTTATTAATAGATTAATTATAAGTTTCACGAATATGTTTGATTGTCAAGGGCAGCTCCTCTCCTTTCTTTATTTGGGGAGAAGTGATGACGACCGTTTTACGTTCCCCGGGAAGAAGGTCGAAAAAGTTGTCGCTGAAACGGGCTCCCTGCAAAGGAATTTCAATAAAGACATCTTTTGCAAGAGTGGGAGAAAACAATGTCAGTTCACACATGCCGTCTTTCTGTTTCATCTTGCAGGAAACGGTTGTTTCAGGCAGAAGCAGGTCTTTTGTTTTTCTAAAGAAGTATACGGTTTCGGCAAGAGTATTTCCTGCCTTGTCTTTCAGGGTCAGTTGCATGAAACAGCGTTGCTGTTCTTCCGGTGATAGCCAGATATCGGGTTTTATACGGTACACACATTGGGAAGTGTTAGCCGGAACTGACAATGTGTTGAGTCGTATCGGCTTGCCTTGTTTCTTTCCGTCAAAATCTGTTACTTTCATTTCCAACGTCAGGTGGTCTTTGGTGTCCGGACAGTCGGAAATCAGGTAGATATTGAGGCTGTCGTTCTGCCGGATAGGATTGATGAAAATTGGAGCAAAGGCTCGTTTGGCTTGGTAATGCAGGGCTTTCCAGTTACCATAATAGTCGATACTCGACCAAGATACTACCGGCCAGCTGTCATTCAGTTGCCAATACAGGGTGCCCATACAGTAAGGACGGTTCCGGCGGTGCGCTTCCAGTCCGTGACGCATTCCTTGTCCTTGCAGCACTAGTCCGACATAGACAAAGTCTTCAAATTTTTCGGGGATGATATAGTCGCGCTCCATGTAGGTACGAATCAGGGCGTGCCGATGCTGCTTTTCTGATGAGCATTCATCACTTCCGATTCTATCTGATAATCTTCCGGAGCGGCGAAAGTGGAGATGGTCTTCATTTCCGGGAAGGACTGGAAACCGAATTCGCTCATGAAACGGGGCAGGTCTGTATCAAGTGACTCGAATGTTTTTTGACCATACCAGACTCCCCAGTTATGGCTGTCTCCTATCCCCCAGGATTCGGGACGCCCCCAGTTGGCAAAATATGGGGAGCTGTGTATGTAGAAACGGTCGGCATCCAGTTCCTTCACCTTGGCAGGAAGGAGCTGATGGAACAGTTTGTCGTAGCCTCGAAACATTTCCTGATAGATTTCGGGCGGGAAGTTCTTGTCGAATCCCCAATATTTTAAGGCTTCCAGTATTTCGTTATTGCCGCACCACATCGCCAGGGAAGCATGATTACGAAGGCGGCGGATGTTGTAGCAGGCTTCCGCCTCTACCCTTTTCAGGAAGGTGGGGTCGGACGGATAGGGAGTGCAGGCAAACATGAAGTCTTGCCACACCAGTATTCCGTTTTCATCTGCCAGGTCATAGAAGCGGTCATCTTCGTACGTCCCACCTCCCCATACACGAATGACATTCATGTTCGCTTCGCGGATGTCGCGGAATAAGGTTTGGTAGCGTTCGGTAGTGACGTTAGTCAAGAGTGCATCCTGGGGGATTAATTGGCTCCTTTGGCAAACATTGGTACACCGTTTACTTCAAAATAGAAAGATTCTCCGTCTTTATCTTTTTCATTAACGAGGCGAACGGTACGCAGTCCTATCCGGTGCGATTGCTCGGCTACGACTTTATCTTCTACTATGATTTGAGCGGAGAAATCATACAGGGCGGGCTTTCCCCATCCATTCGGCATCCAACGTACGGGGGATGCCACTTCGGAAGGTATGGAAACATGATTGATTCCGGGCTGTAAGGTGATTGCCTGGCTGATGCTTTTTTCTGCACTTCCTTCGAATGAGGTATTGATTCTCACCTCTGCCTGAAGTGGGCGGGGGAGTATGTTGTTTATTTCTAACTCATTAGACAGGTTTGCGAGCTGGTCGGTCAGTGCGAGTTGCTTTACATGGTAGTCACTGATAGAAGCTGCGTCATAAAAACGGATGGTCACCGGACGCCAGATGCCGCTGGTCACCATGCGGATTCCCCAATCCCAGCCATAGCTGTAAGGGGCTTTACGGGAGAATACGCTTAAATGTTTGTCGTGATGGTCGTTGTCTGCCGGATAGTTGAATCCGTTCGAGTTATATTGAGGCAGTGTCTGCCGGATGGGGGAATGAAAATAGATGTGAAGAAGGTTTTCTCCGATACGGAGTTGGGACTTGACGGGTATGGTATAACCGACAAACATGTTATCGGCTTGCAGCAACAGTGCCCCATTGAGGTATACATCGGCATACGTGTCAAGGCCTTCAAAAACCAATTGGGCGTCATCCCGTTTCAGTTGTTCGGGGGTAACTGTAAAAGCAGTCCGGTATTCCCAGTCTTCATTTTCCACCCACTGAATCTTTTGTTCATTGATGCCATAAAAAGGATCGGGTATTTGTTTATGGTAGATAAGGTCCTGATGAACGGTGCCCGGAACCTGTGCCGATTGCCACAGCTCTGTTCCTGCCTGGGAAAATTCCCAACCTGTATTTAGAACGACAACTTCGGAATTGTCATTGCTCTGTGCATATGCCATACTGCAACAGCATAGTAATCCACATGCTATTTGAGCCTTTTTTCCGATCAAATTAATCATCATAGTGGGGGCATTAGATATTAACGGATTCAAAGATATTGTTTTTTCAGCAAATTTCACTGATAATTTAACAAAATATGTTGTTTACATCTGTTATTCTTTTTATTATTCGACCGTTATCCTAATTATTTCAGAAGTACGGACGCCCGGCTTCAATTCTCCGTTTATGTTGTAATATGTTTTGTTCCATCCTACCAATGACGCTCCCGCACGTGCCGTTTGCGGTGTACGGGCAACTTCCTGCCATGTATTCTGATGGATGTCATATACTAATATCCGGTCATTGAATTTGTACCACTCGGCGGGATGGAGAAGATAGTCCTTTTCAGGGTGTCGAAGAGCAGCGAGGAATATATCCTTATTCACTCCACCGGTACAAAGAATCAGGTTTTCATTGATGGCAATGGCTGTCCCGCCACCCAAAGATATGGTTTCACCATTGTTTCCCGTCGGAGTGGCTATGCGAGTCCATTGCCGGGACGTGGATGAATAGCAATAGCCGTCAGTGGAAAGTGTGGCAGGATTGCCATCGGTGGAAGCGGCAAATCCGCCCCACAGGTAAATACGGGCTTCGCCATCCTTGTACTCCCCGGCACAAACGGGTTGCAGACGCGGTGCTCCGGGAAATTCGGGAAGTTGTTGCCAACCTGCCGCGGGATTGTTTAAGTCAAGGCAAAGAAAAGAGTTTGAAGGCTTTCCGTTTCTCTTTGTTTTTTTTTCACTTCTATTTCCACCGGTGATAAAAAGTTGGCTACCGGCTAGTGTTCCGTACATATTGTCTAAGGCGTAGGGCAAATCGGGTAGAGTTTCCAGGAAGACTTTGCCTTTCTTTTCGTCCCACCGGATTTTGTAAACGCCGGTCAATGCGCCGTGGTCGTTCATTCCGCCTGCACAGATAATGCCGTCGGGACAAGATACGGAAACTCCGTATGCGGCAGGTGCAGGAAGCCCGCCTACTTTTTTCCAAAGAAGCAGCGTGTCGGGATTCATTTCCGCTACATAAATGCCTTGGTAGTATTTCTTTTTTCCACCTTCACTGGCAGGTGTTCCGGGAAAGTTACAGCCGCCGGCTATCAATAGCTTTCCGCTCAGGATTCCTGAATAGCAGGCAGAAACACCCGATTCAATACCTTTCTCTGATTTCGGGAATCCTTTCATTTTCTGCAAGTCAATGCTTTTGACGAACGACTCCGGTGCTTCGGCTTTGAAGGTAGAAGCAGGTAGCCCATCTTTATTTACCAGATTCGCCCGCGTGAAAGGCTGCCAGCCATACCGGACATATCGCGGATGCTTTACCTGTTCGCTATATACTTTTATCCGTCCCGTTTCTGCCCCGCAAGTTCTCCCCTCTTCCACTTCGGCAACTGCGGGGTAATAAACGCCATCCGTTTCGGCTACTTCAAACGTACACAAAGATTGACCGTCGGAACTTCTCAAGCCTTCGCCATAATCAAAGATTATATATACAGCGCCTTCCCGAAAATCGGCTTGGCGGAATAACGGGCCGGAAGGCAGTACATGGCACATTCCATACGTCTTGTTCAATGCCCAACGAGCCAAGCGTTCTCCCACCGGCTTCTTATTTCTGGGATGTACATCCAGTGAATCGCCCCAATCACTCGATACCGCCATACCCGTATTCAGTATTTCGTTCATCATCCTGCGCTGGCTGTCGCGGAACCACGGCCATGAAGGACGGGCAATACCGGAAAGTTGTACATAGTAGAAGGGCAGCGTCTCACTCCCCCAGTTTTTACGCCAACTGCCGATTAACAACTTAAAAAGTTTCTCGTGAGCTTCGTAATTATGAGCATTCGATTCTCCCTGATACCAGATAACACCCCTGACGGGATACTGCGCCAACGGACGGATGCCCGATTCGTACAGATAGCAAGGTTCGTAAGGGTGGCGCTGGAGTTTCTCTTCCGACTGTTTGATATTTAATGCAGCCCGTCCGCGCACCCAGTCTTGTATAAAATCATTATGCGTCCAATCTTTTAATATAGCCGGGAACTGGTATTCCAGTGTATTCCGATCAACCCACGATTCGGTAGGCGAACCACCGATAGCGTTACATATCAACCCCACCGGAACTTTCAAGCTATCCCGCAACATCTGGCCGAAATAATAAGCGATGGCCGAGAAACGGGCAGCATTGGCGGGAGTACAGATTGCCCATTCAGTATCTTTATAATATTGGAGATGATTCAGGGAATCAAGGACGGAAGCGTCCCATTGCACCGCGTCCGTGCGCCAGCGTGCTTTCATATCATACAGACGCAACTGTTCATCGGCGGCTTGGGGGATGTCTTTTTTGCCCGTAGTGGCCTGCCGCAACATAAATTCCATATTCGACTGACCGGAACACAGCCACACTTCCCCTGCCAGCACATTTGTATATTTCAAGATTCTTTGAGAAGTGGAGATGGTCAGCGTGTAAGGGCCACCGGCTTTCAACGGTGATAATTTCACCGACCATTTTCCGTCTAGTGCAGCTTTAGTTATCCACTGCTGATGGTCTATGCGGACTGTCACTTGTTCACCCGCATTAGCTGTCCCGTGAATCAGCAAGGGGGTATCGCGCTGAAGAACCATATTATCCATGTAAAGCGGAGATAACTTCAAGCCGCCATAATCTCCGGTGATAGCCGAATAAACTGTTTTCGCCATTATCGCAGCCCCTTCAGCGGTAGGATGAACGGCGTCTGGCAGCAAGAAAGGATAGGGATAAAGCGGTTCTCGAAAATCTATTAACTGCACACCGGCATAATGTGCTACCGTTTCGATAGCTGTCTGCATCTCGCCGTGCCAGTCGCGGGTCCCCGAAAGGAAACGGTTATGACGGTCGGCAATCGGAGTCATCCGCGCGATGATAATCCGAACATCGGGATTTGCCTTGCGGAATGTATCCATCAGATTCAAATAGTCTGTCACAAAGGAATCACGATAGTTGGGCCAGTCACGAGGGTCGGTGTCATTGATTCCCAGATGGATGACCACAATATCTCCTGCAAAATCCAATGCTTTGCGGTATTCTTCCTGTCGTGTATATGGACGGTGTCCCTGATTGAGCAGGGTGGCGCCGGGCTTCCCGAAGTTTTCAACTTCATAATGCTCTCCCAACAATTTCTGTAACTGTACGGGATAAGATTGCGTTGCACGGTCAGCCAGTCCGGTTCCGTAGGTGATACTGTTTCCTACACATGCAACCTTTATCCGTTGTTGGGCAAACAATGCCCAACAAACGAACAGACAGACGGATAATAGTAAAATCTTTTTCATTTATTTTTTCCGGTATGTATTTCTTTTCGACTTTTATTTTCCTGACTTTTATTTCTTTCCGATGTAAGGTTTTACAATCTCCACCCATTTCCGATACCCTTTTCCAAGAAGATGCAGTCCGTCATTCGTGTAAGCAGTATTCATCTTTCCGGTTTCCTCGTCTACAAAATGAGAGTACAAATCTATATAAGTCGCTCCTTCTTTTTCTGCGAGACGGACTAATCCTTTATTGATTTCGGGAATGACCTGCCAACGCAAAGTATGCCCTTTGAACATACCGTAATGGTCGGTCAACGGAAGAACACTTTGCAGATATAGCTTCGTCTTCGGCGAATCCGCCTTTATCTTCTGGGCAATCATGCCGATACGGGCTATAATGGTATCGGCAGAAGTTCCCTGGCTAACGTCATTTATGCCTATCAGAAGAAATATCTTAGCCGGTTTACCTTTCAGGATAGCATCCAAGCGGTCATATACTCCCATGCAGATATCACCACTGATTCCGCGGTTCTTGATATGTTTGTTATGAAACAGCTCCGACCATTCGGCGCCGTTCGTGATGCTGTTTCCCAAGAAAATAATGTCATTGGAAGTGACAGGCAGTTCTTCAAACAACGTGGCACGCTGGTAATAAAACGTAGAATATTTGCGTTCCTGCGCATGGCATGCCAAAGACAGGGTCAATATGACCGCTAAAAAAAAGTTCTTCCTCATGGTTATTCCTTTTATTTACTCATTAGTATATCTTTTTTTTTCATTACAGCATATTCAGTTTTCATTATAGCATATCCGTTTTTCATTATAGCATATTCAAATCAGCTCATGGCATATCCATAAATATCTCCCTTCTGATTGACAGGTCACTTTAGTGTTTTATCCGGTGAGTAAATGAGTCCGTCCACCGCCTTCTGCCCGTCGGGAGTGACAAAGACAGTGGTGAACATCCATTTCACCAACCGTACTTCGGGGGTAACGAACTTTCCTACCGGCAATTTCAGAAGTACTTTGTTCCATCCTTTTTGCAGATGCACTTCCAAAGGGGGACGCGCTACACAATTCTCGTTGCCTAAAGCTATTTCATTACTCTTAGTCCGGTGGGTGGCTGTCCAGACAGGAGGGATAATTTCCTTTCCATTTATCCAGATACGGCTTCCCTTATAGTCCCATTTTCCCTGCAAAGGGGGAAGGTCGGCTTCCGAACGTCCGTAATTCTGAAATTCAGCCCACAAGCCTACTGTCTGTTCTATCGGCGTATAAACATAGGTATAGGCATAAGCTGTATGGTTCTCTTCCGGTTCTTTATAGAATCCGGGGATAAGGGTGCCCCACACATGACGGAGATAGATTCCGGCACCAATAGCGGGACGTACCCGATAGGTCTTTCCTTCATAGCTGTAACTATCCTGCAAGGCTTCTTCCGGCGGGAAGACCTTTGCCAAATCCCCTTCATTCGGAAAAGCGTCCGTAATGTTCCATTTCACATTTGTCTGACGGACATAGGCAAAGGGATAACCGGCAAAGGTGTGTTCCTTATGCCATAACAGACGGCGTTCAAAATCGGCGAAGTTCCTGAACAACTCTGATTGCTCGTCTGTGGAAAGTATTGTTCCGCTCTTATCAAAATATTCCGTTCCGCCGCCTTTCCAGGCACACTCTGCCATAGCCAGCATGTTGGGATAGAAATTATTTTCAATAATCATCTCCCATTCGGTGTTGACCAACCGATCATTCCAGATAGCCAGAATGGTTCCTGCAAGGTCATCGCTTCCTTGTTCCTTATTATATATACGGCTGTTGTACAATGCGATGATATCACCAAAGGTATCAAAATGGTTCAGATAATGGAAACGTGAATCAATGGCGGGAATACCTTCCTGCGCCTTTCCACGGTAACTCCATAGCTGGGTCATGTCTATTTCTCGGGGTTTGTAGTGCCAGCCCGGATTCCAGGAAACCACTTTCTTGCCTTTGGAATGCACGTAGGCTACCATTTCGGGTACAAAACGGGAATTGGTAAACTGCACTTCATCCGTGCCGATATGCAAATAAGGTACATCAAACGTTTCACAGACTTCATCCAACAGGAGTTTCAATATCTTCATCCCTTCGGGGCTTTGCATATCGTGGCGGAAGGTACGTATAAAGGCAGCGCTGTGTCCCGGCATATCTATTTCAGGAATCAACATCACGTGATGTGCCTTACAGAATGCGACCAGTTCTTTGGCTTCTTCCAGCGTGTAATATTTGCCGGGCATCCGGGTGGTGTTTGCGCTATCGTTCAACATCGGGAATATCTTGCTTTCCAGACGCCATGATTGATTCTCAGTCAGATGCCAGTGGAAGACATTGATTTTGAACTTGGCAAGTACGGCGATTTCACGTTTGAGTTCTTCGAGTGAAATGTAACTCCGTCCTACATCCTGCATAAAGCCACGAATACGGAAAGCAGGCCAGTCGATGATTTCAGCTCCCCGAATCTGTGTTTTCGAGTTTCTTGTGTCTGCCAGTTGCCTTAAAGTCTGCATGGCCCAATAAACGCCACGTTCAGTCACGGCCTCAACGGTTATCCGCTTCTTTGTGATGTTCAGTCGGTAGGCTTCCTCCTGATTCATCGGTATTCCGGGAAGAGAAGGCAACAGTTTCACATCAATGCTACCAGTTGCTTTCGGCGAGAGAGTCCCTCTCATTTCAAAGACAAAAGCTTCCCACTCCTGCTGAAGCACAGGAGTGGAAAGCCGCACATTATTCACTTGAAAACAGGTATGAGAGGGGGTAAACTTTTGTGGTTGGGGGAGCAGGTGGCAAGCACCTACTTTTACCACTGAAACTGTGTATAAGTTAATTATAAAATATATGAATAATATTAATTTGTTTTTCATGATTACAGGTCGTGTGTATATCTCTATTTTATTATATCCTTCAGCCGGACAGCCTGGAAAGTCATGTGGGCTACACTACTTTCATACAGTATGCCAACCGTCTCTTTATCAATCATCGTCAGACAAGAATATCCCCATCCTTCACCTTCGTCCAACATCACCTGATGTTCGGGCAGCCAGGTGATGCCACCGTCCAGACTGGCCTTGATTGTGATGTGGTGACGGCCTTTTACCGTATTCGGATTGGAGAATAAGAGAATATCCTTATTTAATGCATTGTCTTTCGCTTTTACGCTAATCAGGCTTGCCATACAAACCGGTTCCTGCAAAGCTTTGCGGGAAGAGGGATGTTCCGTCCAAGTCTTACCAAAATCCTTAGTAGTGGAAACAGCACGGCTACCACCCCGGTTATCTCTCATATTCAGCATCAGTACGCCCGGTTCTACTTCCGCCACTTGGGCTTCTGTAGTATTGGTACGTGCATAGTTATGGATTTTCCATGTCTCGCCACGGTCTTTGCTATACATGATTCCCGCATTCGGAACACGGGTAGAGTCAATAAACTGAATCGGGAATACCAGTGTGCCATCCTGCATGGTGATACCGCGTCCAGGCCCTTGCAGTAGGAAATACCAGGAAGGGTCTTTCACCTGTTCTGTTATATTGATGGGCTTAGACCACGTTTTACCGTCATCCGTACTCTTTGACAACACTAACTGGGCTGTATGATTCATATCCATTCCCGGATAGGAGCTCCACCAGGCACGCTGATTACCCATTCCGTGTGTCCAGGCTGCCACTACCCATACTGTGTTGGTCTTGGTATCTACCAGAATCGAAGGGTCGCCGACACCATTCTGTGCAGCAGGCAGGTCGCCCGTTTCACCGAAAGCCAGAGGCAAACGCATTTTCTCCCAACTTTTGCCACCGTCTACGCTACGGCTCAAGCCTACGTCTACATGTTCCTGCAAATCAACGCTGCTATTGTAACGTACATCATATACACCCAGCAATGTCCCCTTATTGGTAGTTACCAATCCCGGAATGCGGAAGGCTGCCGAACCGTCGTCACCGGCATGACGTACTCCTACTCCTACCCTATGAGCTATATTTTCCGATGAAACGGAATGTACAAGGGCAGCTTTACCATCCACCTTGACTGTTACAATATCAACCGAAACCTTATCGAGCAAGGAAGCACCCAGCTTCATCTGCAAACTAATCCAGAAATAGTTGATTCCGGAGAAAAGTTTCTGGTCGGCTTTCAATGTAACTTTCCGCTTTGGGTTATCCACTTGCGATTTATGAACCGAATAGGAAGGATTTGCCGCCAATGTCTTCCCCGGCGTATGACTGGAAATATAGGACACGGGAGCAAAGAAATTCTTTCCATTATTCTGTCTGGCTTCCGTACCGCTATAATATAACTTGACAGACTGTATATCCGCCACATTCACATCTTTGCCAAAATTTAAAACCACTTCATCCAAAACACGACTCTCTTTTGCGTTCAAACGCAACATAAACAATACATTGTCTTGTCGTTCAATCAAAACTGGAATCTGAGTTTCACGCACAAATACAGTATCCGATGCAACTGACTGCAAAATCACACAGAAAGAAAAGATAATGGATAGAAATAGATTCTTTTTCATGGTATTATTTAAATGTTTCATGCTGCAAATATATAAAATTATAACGAATTTCCTCCATATTTAATAAAATAATTTATTATAAAACACACGATTAATAAACTATCTATTACAAAAGCGAGAACGCATATGCTAAACCACACATACGTCCTCTTGTTTTTATTCGATTATCAACCTGAAGTATTATTATTCTTCACCTTCTCCACTGGTGAGATAACCTTCAGTCTGCCCCAGCTCTCTATTATTGGTCAGTGTATTGGCATCAATCGGCCATAGCAGCCGCTTTTCATTTGCTGTAGAATATTTTGCCGTATAACCCAAAGTACGTATATCATACCAGCGTTTTCCTTCATACATCAATTCGCGCAAACGTTCTTTCAAGACTGCTTCAATAGGGTCATCATCACCTGCCACAAACGGATTGCCGGAATAAAATTCACCGCCTTTTTCATTCGGATAGGCCACCGTTGCTTTATTTGCCTCGAAATAGGTCTCACCGTATGCACGTCTACGAACAGTGTTAATTTCCGTAGCAATATCTTCACCTAACAAAGCTTTAGCCTCTGCAAGAAGTAACAAACAGTCTGCATAGCGATAAATAGGGTAATCATCTAACCATGCACGCTCTGAACCACCGGGCAACATTGTTCCTTGAAATTTATAAGGGATACAAGCCTTATATACCAAGTTTTCCCCCTCTTTCATATAAACAGCTTTCACAGAACCTGCTTTACGGGTATCGCCTTCACGGAATACCTTATTATAAAAATCTTTTTTAATCTGAAATCTTATCAAACCATTCAGTTCAGCATCTTTCGTTTCGGCAAAAGAAACTCCGTTCTCATCAAAATAACTGCCGGAAGTCATGTAAGCTTGCTGAGGGACAAGTTTACCTCTAAAACTACCATTCCACATGTTATATTCATCACGTCCATTATGAATGGTGAAGATTATTTCTTTATTTTTCTTGTTCGCATAGGCGAAAACATTGGTAAAGTTATCTTCCAAATCGATACCCGGACAATTATCCACTTCCTGCAAAGCCGTTTTAGCAGTACGGTAGTCGGCTTCACCACCACCCATCTGCTTGCCACTCCACAAGTATACTTCACCTTTCAACATTTTTGTAGCTCCCAACGACCAGTAATGTTTTCCATATTTGTAGGAATAATCACCATTAAATGCCGTCTCAGACGCAGTAATGTCTTCTTTGATATGGGCCATCACTTCCGTTGCCGGCGAAGCAGCCTTTTGGATATTTGCCAAATCAATGGTCGAACCACTGGTGTAAGTCAAATGCAGAATGACATCTCCCCATGAGCGGAGCAAGTGAAAGTAAAGAAAAGCACGCATCCCATAGGCCTCTCCCAAATAATATTTTTTGGTGGCTTCGGGCAGCAATTCAGTATCTTCCGTTTTGGCAATCATCAGATTTATCTGATTGATAACTCCGTACAAATTAGCAAAATTACTGAGCCCTACGTTCTCCCTGTTCAGAGAATTGGCGGGGAAGATTTCCATGCCCTGAGTTGCCTCACCACCGAACGGTGCATCACCATAGATATCAGCACGAGGTTCACCTAATATAAAGAAATTGTACGAACGCTCTCTGAGTTGTGCATGCAGACCAACGTTGAAAGCACTGAAATGCGTGTCACTCTTCCAATAGTTGGCATCGGTTATCGTACTTTCCGACTCCAGATCCAAAGAGTTACATCCTGTCAGGAAAGGCAGCAAAGCTGCACTTACCCATAAATATTTGAATATATTTTTCATAATTCTATTCCTTTTTAAGTCCTGTTAAATTAAAATGTTAGAGATAAACCGAACAAAAATGTTCTCGGAGTAGGATAACGTCCATTGTCAATACCACGACCATATGTAGTCGATACAGCTGGTTCAGGAGATACACCATCATATCCGGTGATATAGAATAAGTTCTGTCCGGTGACGTACACAGATGCTTCTGTCAAGTGCGCCTTGCTAATAAGCGATTTCGGCAACTGATAGCTCAATGTGATTTCGCGCAAAGCCAGATAATCACCCTTTTCATAATAACGGGAGCTGTTGTTGTCGGCTGCAGTAGAAGCATTATTCGAACGGGTAATATTCTTCTTTGCCAACTGGTCGGCATAGTAGAACTTCGTAAGGTCTGAGTTCGGATTTGCTTCGCTCCACATATCTTTCACATCCGTAATGATATTGAATTGCCCCTGATATTGTCCCAACGAACGCGCTTTCAAGTCATTGTATAAGGTGTGCCCCAAAGCATAGTCGAAACGGGCATAGAGTGACAGACCTTTATATCCGAATGTAGTAGAGAAACCACCCGTGACATTCGGGAAGATGTTACCCATTACGGAACGGTCGTAACCGTTAATAATATTATCACCGTTGATATCCTCCCAACAAGCGTCACCCGGCTCAATAGGTTGCCATCCCGAAGATTCCTTATAAGTCTTTCCGGTAGCGGGGTTGATCTGATCAGCCAGTCCGGGACCATACAAGTTGGCAACTTCATCCACACGTAAATTTGCGTGTTGCTTTACGTCATCCCAGTCTTTGAAAACATGCTGCTGTCTGTATCCAACCAGTTCTCCCAGTTTACCGCCTTCCTGACGACCGGCAATCCATTTGGTCGGAAACTTGCCATCAGCATCTACTTTACCAGCCGCTACTTCATAACCGCCTACGCGGTTGTTCTCAACATTGTTATAAGGTAATGAAATTATCTTGTTGGCAACAGAAGTGATATTCGCAGTCATATCCCATGTGAAACCACCCTTGTTGATGATATTAGCTTTCACTTCCGCTTCGAAACCGGAGTTGCGCAACGTACCCATATTCGTTACAATATCCGAGAATCCGGTATATCCAGGCAATGCTTGTTTGGTCAGCAAATCCTTTGTCCGACGGCTGTAGAAGTCGAGAATAAAAGAAAGTCTGTTCTGCAGGAATCCGATATCCAATCCCACCTCAAAGGTCTGACTCTGTTCCCACCGCAGGTTGGTATTGAGCAATTTTTTATTATAAAGAGCTGTCGCCCCACCATAAGTTATAGCATCCACCTGTGCGTATTCTCCATAGACTTCATAATTTCCGATACCATTTACATTACCATTCACACCATAACTGAAACGCGGTTTCAAATTAGAAACGATGTCGGACACTTTGGATTCTTTCCAAAAATCTTCTTCCATAATATTCCACCCTACAGATACTCCCGGGAAGAATCCCCAACGATTGTCTTTCAAACGAGAAATTCCGTCATAACGAGCTGTAAAAGACAACAGATATTTCATATTGTAGTTATAATTGACACGACCGAAACCAGAAAGAATGCGATAAGCCGTTTTTTCGGTACGAGTGAAAGTCCTTTCAGAACCAACATTCAAGGTCGGGACATCGTCCGTAGGAGAACCTTGTGTCTTAGCTTCAAAATCAAATTGATTGTAAGTATAATACTCTCCGCCAATCATTGCATCCAAATTATGCTTTTCGGCAAACGTCTTGGTATATGTCAATGAAGCATTAAGCTGAATCTGATTGTATTTTTGAATCCAAGCTTCCGCATTGCGAGTTGTATTGGGCGTAGAAGCTGTCTGTGTTTGATAGGCCTTGTCAAATTTTTCTCTCTGATACTGATAGTTCAATAAAGAAGCGTTTCCGTTCAAAACCAGTTCCTTTGGAAGAATATCCAACGTAAAGCCGATATTGTATGTGGCACGTGCTGTACTGTTCTTTTGGGTCAGCAAATCACGATAGTAAGCCGGATTACCATCCCCAGTGCCACCTCCTGAGGCAGGAGTTCCGTCTTCCATCCAAGGATTCCATGTAGGACGCTGCGAACGGGTACGATAAAAGAATTCATAAGTACCGATCCATAATTCCGGTCGGGTAGACCATACATAAGAAACACCGGCTTTGATATTTAATATCGGAAAAATCTTATACGATCCGTTAAACGATCCACTGAAACGTTTGAACCCCGTTCCTTTAATCATACCATCTTCATTATAGTACCCCAAGCTGCTCGCAAAGGTGCTTTTATCATTACCACCTGTAATATTAAGGTAATGGTCTTGCGTAATGGCACTGCTGCTAAATACCTCATCATCCAACTGCCCGTTGTAATCTCTAAATAAAATCTGCTTTCCGTCATAGTACGGGTCGTTCATTACAGACCATCCTTCATTCTGAAGATGAGCTGTTTCATCCGTCAAATAACGAATATCGTACAATGCATTCCCTACGCCATATCCAGCTTGTGCATCTACATTGTATGTGCCCATACGTCCATCCCTTGCCTGGTTGGTACGAAGCATACCCAAACGATTATAATAGATTTAAGTTTCGCAAGTGATTTAGGCCACCAGTTGTAGTTGCTGGACCACGCCCATCATCGCCTTGAGTTGTTTGTTTTCGTTTATGATGTTAGTCAAGAGTTCATCAAAGTCTGTAGAGAAGAAGTCGGCGATTGCAGACACTATCTCCCGGATGAGACCCCAGATCTTTTCT
>RZZX01000177.1 GCA_009929715.1 Bacteroidia bacterium | reverse complement strand
GTTTTCGGTACTTCCCAAAACAGCATCTGCCGAATTGCTTGCAGAGTTCGATACCACCATTACCGACCTTGCCGAGAAATGGAGTTGGCAGCGTTCTACTGTCCGTGACTTCCTGAGTGAACTGTCGGCAATTGGGCAGATTGAACGTGAAGACTCCTACAAGAACATGACCATCACATTCGGTGCGCTCAAATTTGATTGGAAGCAGCAGACGGTGAATGCTACATCAGTCCCTTCTATTCAGGAGAATGGCGGTGACACATCTTTGAATGTGGCAGAGTCACCACAAGAAGCAGCTGTCGGTTCATCAGCAAAGACTTCCGGTAATTCTGTTGGTAAGAATGGTGTCCATAAGGAAACCTCTCTCATGGTTGATGCCAAAGAATCTGAAATGGTAAGCTCTCAGCGTAAGTATTGCCGTGTGTTATTCGATGAAATATTCGCCGACATGAGCGAGTTAATCAGAAAATGGACATACACTCCAAAGGTAGAACATGCGCTTTACAGAGCTTACTACAACGTCTGTGGTGGCAATCGTGAACGCTGGCAGGAATACATCTCCAGAATCCCCGATGATGATACGCTGTCGCTTACCATATATAGTAATGAAGCCATGCATTCTTCCGCCGATAGACTGGAGTCCTTTTTTATCCGTTTCGGCACTTGCGTTAATCCATCTGATAAAACCGTGCCTGACCACGAGTAACCCATTGTAGATTTCCACGCTTCACCCTTATACGCTTCGCTGTCTCCAATCCGTACCCTTATACCATGCTGGTTAATTCCCTTATATCGGTATGGAGGAAAGACGGTCGTCGATAGAGCACGGGCTCGCCCGATTGCTCAGATAAAGTTAGGGATGGGTAGCCTAATCCCCTTTGATGGCAGAGCCACAAAGGAGGTTTACCAGTAGGCAGCAAGCTGGGAATTTACTTAAACCACTGATATTAATGGCAAAACAGGTATTTGATTGTCGCCCCGGAAAGGGCTTTACAACGGCACAAAGCAATGAACACCAACGGCGATGGACTGAGAAAGCTTGGAGCTTTGCACTCAGTAAGGGTAACTATGACAGAACACGAGAGCATCTGAATTTTGAGATTCGCAAAGGAAGCAAAATACAGGCGATTGATAAATCTCAAAGTATCCCTGAGAGAATGAAGGAGAACTTGGTCGCTCGTGGCATAAAGGATCTAAACGAAGGAAGGGAAAAGCCTTACTACAGAACCATCGTGAATATCATCTTGGGAGGAAGTCGTGACCGTATGCGTGAGATTGCTTTCGGTGACCAGCAGGTGGATTATAATATTGGTGCGGATAACAGTGATGTTGTGCGTACAAAAGATATTGAGCAATGGGCTAAAGACATGTATAAGTTCGTTGCCGACAAATATGGTGAGGATAACATCGTCGGATTCTATGTGCATTTGGATGAAACCAATCCACATTGTCACTGCACGCTTTTGCCACTGGATGAGAACCAGAAGTTCGCCTACAAGCGAATGTTTGCCGGGAGTGACAAGTTTGAGTATTCTCGTATCACATCAGAACATCATGATGAATTGGCTAAGGTAAATGCCAAGTGGGGACTTGACCGTGGTGACAGGATTGCTGAGACAGGTGCCCGGCATCGCAGTACCGAAGAATACAGGAGACAACTCACTCATGAATGCTCGGCTCTGGAGAAAGACATAGAGAGCAACAAGGCAAAGCTTCATGCGCTTTACATGGAGATTCATCTGGCAGAACGCAGGGTGAAGGGTCTTACCACTATGATAGCAAATCTCGAAGAAAAGAAAGCTACCATCGAATCAGAACAGAAGCGTCTTGCTGATGAATTGGCTAATGGCAGAGGTAATGCGGATGCCATTCGTGACCGGATTAAGAAACTCGACATTCAGCTTCAATCAGTCATCACCTCACTGGCAGATAAGAATACCAAACTTGACGTAGCTGTCCAGCAACGAGACAAGATAGCAGAAGATATTCAGGAGATGCGTACTCAGCGTGATGAGATTAAGAAGCAGCTCTATGGTGTTGCTGACCAGATGGAGGAACAGATACGCTATCGCTTGAAAGATGC
Organism: Bacteroidia bacterium; assembly: GCA_009929715.1. Lineage (GTDB taxonomy): Bacteria > Bacteroidota > Bacteroidia > Bacteroidales > Bacteroidaceae > Bacteroides. Next base: position 1,036 of record RZZX01000177.1, on the reverse strand, counting down.
AGTCATGAGTGATGTGGTATCTCACTTCCAAGAGGCATTGCCACAAATGACTTTCCGTGACTTGGATGTTTTCGACGGCTCGCTACTGGCAGATATGGCAACTCGTGGCGAAGAGATTCTGACGTGTGCCATGTATTTGTATGGTGGAATGATGGACGATGCAACCACATTTGCCGAAGGTCATGGTGGCGGAGGTGGCTGTAGCGACTTACCTTGGGGACGTAAGGAGGATGAAGATGACCGTGCATGGGCAATGCGTTGTATGCGCATGGCTCACCGAATGATGAAACCATCAGGTTCTCGTCGTATGAGGCGATAAGCATTATGAAACGGCACAGGACAGACAGAGTTTAATTTCAGAGTTCAGTTTGACGAAATATTTGAATTACGGTTAAAATCAGGGGCTTATATGCTGAGATATTCTTCTGCCGGCAGAATGTGCTATTTCTTTGCATCAGTTTTAAAAACAAATACAAAACGACACATGATAAAACGACTACTATTGATATCTACAGTCTGCTTCTCGCTCACAGCACAGGCTGCTAATTTGGACCCTGAAATGGCTGATACGGTTTCCATTTCTGGAACAACAAAAAGTGAGCAGTGGCTTCATAGATTGGAGCCAACGTATCTGAGAAACGTAACTCTTGCATCCGGATTCCGTGACAATTGGTATGTTGCAATCGGTGGTGGTGTGTCGGCTTTTGCCGGCAGTCCACTCGGATGTGAAGATTTATTTGGACGCATCAAACCAACCTTGAATGTGCAGGTGGGCAAATGGTTTACACCTGCCATAGGTACCCGTGTCTCTTTTCAGGGATTCGATCTCAAGAACTCTGAATTGCAGAATACCAGTTATAAGTTGGCTCACGCTGACTTGATGTTTGATGTGGTCGGTTACTTCAATAAGGCAAGAGATGAACCACGTTGGGGAGTAGTTCCCTACGTTGGCTTGGGGCTTATCCACAACGAGGATAATGGGAACAGTCCTTTCTGCTTTTCTTACGGCTTAATGGGACGTTATCGTCTTACTCAG
>RZZX01000075.1 GCA_009929715.1 Bacteroidia bacterium | reverse complement strand
TTTTTAGAATCAAATTCAGAGGAGTAAAGATGATGTAAACTGGGGCGAAATGATTGAATATCCCCACTTGGCTTTAGGGCTGATCCTTTATCAAGAGTAAGCGATCAGTTTATCTGACTTATCCTGGAATTTCTTTCATGATATAGGCTGACAAAAACAGTTAAAGAAGAGAAAAAAGCGGTCAGGGACCAAAGTCTCTGACCGCTTTTTCGAGGTGGCAGACACAGGATCTGCAACACACTTAAAACACCAGCTATCTAATAATGACAAGGCGACAGGTAGCAGATGATTTTCAATATTTAAATCTAAGAGATATAAAGTTCTATAGATAGGTGTAAATTAGGGGCACGTAAACGATACGTTTTGACTAACAAGCACCTAGAACTTTAACGGATGTATCCAAATTAACAAATAAACCTTTTTGACGCTTATCCGAAACAAACCCCCATTCGTCGACCCTGAACAACCAAGTCATGTTCTTCGGTAACCAACTTCAGTTTTCCCGCCACATCGGCCAAAGGAATGGAAGCAATTTCATCGCCATTCAGAGCCACCATGTGCCCAAAAATCCCTTTAGCAATCAACTCTGTGGCATGCCCTCCCATGCGCGTAGCCAAGTTACGATCATAAGGCGTAGGCGAACCACCACGCTGAATATACCCTAAAACTGTTTCACGGGTTTCAATCCCTGTTTCATACTCTATCTCTTGCGCAATATACTCGCCTGCCCGCTTCTTACCATCGGTTGGAATCCCCTCGGCAACCACCACAATAGAATAAGGCTTCCCTTTTTTCAAGCGGTTCATGATGGTGTCGCCTATGTTTTTGATGTTATAAGGCAATTCTGGCACCAAGATCACATCGCCTCCTCCGGCCATTCCCGAGTAAAGCGAAATCCACCCCACCTTATGCCCCATCACCTCAATCACCATCACCCGTTTATGTGAGCTAGCCGTACAGTGCAACCTGTCTATTGCATCGGTGGCAATACTTACGGCAGAGTCGAACCCAAAAGAGACATCCGTTCCCCAAATATCATTATCGATGGTTTTGGGTATAGAGACAATATTCACGCCTAAAGCAGCAAACTTAGCGGCTGTTTTCTGCGTTCCATTGCCACCGATACAAACCACACAGTCCAAACCAAGCTCCTTGATATTTTGTTGAATCAGAGTCGGCTTATCCACATCCGAGATAACGCCGCCCTTTTTGAACGGCTTCTCACGCGAGGTGCCAAGCATGGTACCACCCAAATTCAGTAAACCAGACAACGATTTGTCGGTAAATACCTCCACATCTTTAGTCAGCAATCCCTGAAAACCACTATGAATACCGATAACGTCCATACCATAATGGTTAATCGCTGTTTTACACACCCCACGAATGGTTGCATTGATGCCTGGGCAATCTCCTCCTGCTGTTAAAATTCCAATCCTCATGTTCGTAAATATTAATCTAATTGACCTATTTCGTTATAAAAGAGCTATTTTTAACGATTATTTCCGTCGTAAAGATAGAAAAAAAAATAAATAAGCCTATTTTTGCACGACGAAACATTTTTTGTTAAAGATAGAAATGAATATTACCAAAACTATTAGCAAGGCGTTTAACTCACGCTTAAAAGAGATCGAACTATACGCAACACAACCCGGAGAGATCCAAAACCGTGTGTTAATGCGCTTAGTTCGTGAGGCTGCCAACACAGAATGGGGGAAAAAATATGACTATCAGAGCATTCGTCATTACGATGATTTCAAATCACGCTTGCCCATCCAAACCTATGAAGAGATTAAACCTTACGTGGAGCGGTTGCGCGCAGGAGAGCAGAACTTAATCTGGCCTTCGGAAATTCGTTGGTTTGCCAAATCTTCGGGTACCACCAACGATAAGAGTAAATTCTTACCTGTGAGCAAAGAGGCCTTACAAGATATTCATTACCAAGGCGGCAAAGATGCGGTAGCGCTCTACCTACAAGCTAATCCGGAGAGCCGATTCTTCTCTGGAAAAGGGTTGATACTCGGTGGAAGTCACAGCCCTAACCTCAACTCTAACCACAGTTTGGTGGGTGATTTATCGGCTATATTGATACAAAATGTGAACCCACTAGTCAACTACATTCGCGTTCCGGAAAAGAAGATCGCCTTGATGGACGAGTGGGAAGCCAAGATCGAAGCGATAGCCCGTACGACCATCTCTCAAAACGTCACCAACTTGTCGGGTGTGCCCTCTTGGATGTTGGTTTTGGCCAAACATATTCTTGAGAAAACGGGTAAGCAAACACTTGAGGAGGTGTGGCCCAACTTAGAGGTCTTCTTCCATGGCGGTGTAGCATTCACCCCTTATCGCGAACAGTACAAACAGATTATCCACTCTCCACGCATGCACTACATGGAGACCTACAACGCCTCCGAAGGGTATTTCGGGACTCAGAATGACCTGACCGACCCTGCTATGCTGTTGATGATCGACTATGGGGTGTTTTATGAATTCATTCCTTTGGAAGAGGTGGGCCAAGAGAATCCTAAAATTTATAGCTTGGAAGAAGTCGAACCTCATAAAAACTATGCGATGGTTATCTCTACCTCGTGCGGGTTATGGCGATACATGATTGGGGATACGGTGAGGTTCACTCAAAAGAATCCTTATAAATTTATCATCACCGGTAGAACGAAGCATTTCATCAACGCTTTTGGTGAAGAGTTGATTGTGGACAATGCGGAAAAAGGATTGGCGAAAGCTTGCGCAGCTACCGGGGCACAGATAGCCGACTATTCGGCAGCCCCAGTCTTTATGGATGCTCGTGCTAAATGTCGGCACCAATGGCTCATCGAATTCACTCGAGAACCCGATTCATTGGAACGTTTTGCAGCTATTTTGGATGAGACTCTGAAGGCGATCAATTCGGATTATGAGGCCAAGCGCTGGAAAGACATTGCCCTCCAACCGCTCGAAGTGATCCCGGCACGCGAGGGGTTGTTTCACGACTGGCTTGCGCAGAAAGGTAAGTTGGGTGGACAGCGCAAAATACCGAGACTCTCTAATACACGGGAATACATCGAGGAGATGTTGGTACTCAATCAAGGGTAAAGTGCAACCACTGCCTTAGCGGAATGCAAGCAACGAATTGAGCCAATAGTTCTATAGGCTTGTGCCGTTTTATCTCTGACTTTCGTCTCTACAAAATAGGATAGAAACGAAAGTGAGGGATAAATATGCTTACTTATTTCTTGAGCAAAAGCCGACAGACAAACCAAAGGTGATGGATCGCAGTGCTTAGCCAACTATAATGGTGTACCATGATCCGGTATCGTTCTTTCAACGAAGCTTTTTGATTTTGTGTTGTCATCCCTTCACTGAGGTAATCGATCAGGGTCTGATGGGTGTGATGAAAAGTGTGTGCTTGCTTCATGACACGGATGCACCAATCAAAATCGGCAGAGAAACGGTAATGCAGATCGTAAGGAACAGCCAACGAGCGTTTCACCCAGAAGGCTTGGTGACAGACGAGCATCCCTCTTTTAAAACTTTTCCATCCCAGGTGTTCCGGCGGTGTGAGCCGACGCATGCGCAGAAAATGACGCTCTTGATCGACCAACGCTGTATCGCCATAAAGGATGTCGGGCCATTCACCTCTCCGTATACCGGCTACAACCTGATGCAGGGTGTTATCGGCGTGAAGACAATCACCGGCGTTCAGGAAGCAGAGGTAATCGCCGGTAGCAGCAGCAATGCCTTTGTTCATCGCATCGTACAACCCTTTATCGGGTTCGCTGATAACGGTGTTGATATGGGACTTGTAACGCTCTATTATAGCCAAAGTGCCATCTTTTGAAGCACCGTCTACAAGGATGTATTCCACCTGCCGATAGCTCTGTGCCACGACACTTTGAATGGTGTCTTCCAGCACCTTTTCGGCATTGTAGGTGATGGTTATGATGGAGAATTTGGGAGTATGGGGGGTACTATGCATGCTTTCCACTGATCTTTGTATAAATAGTTATGTATTGATTCGCCACAGCACTCTCTGAATAGTGAGCAGCGACCTTGCGACAAGCTTGTTCGGATAAATTGGCGTATTCGGCTTCATGAAGCACCCAATAAATGCCATTGGCAAAATCTTCGGATGAGCGGTATTGGGCAACGTAGCCATTGTGCCGGTGATCGATCATCTCAGGGATACCACCAATCTCAAATCCCACACATGGTACCCCGCACGCCATAGCTTCCATAATCATGTTGGGCAGGTTTTCTTCGAGAGATGGAGTAACAAAGAGGTCGACTGCGTTATAAACGTCGACTAGTTTATGCTCCTGACTTACATAAGGCAGGGCATAGACAGGAAAAGGTAGCAATGATTGCAGTTGTTGGGATTCATGCCCAAAGACCACCACACCTAGGCGGTTGGCCCATTCTGGGTGCTGCTCAGCTAATAGGCGACAAGAGTCTATCAGATAGTCGATCCCTTTCCGTTTATCGGTGATCTTAACCGATCCAAACAGGATCAGCTTTTTGTCTAAAGGAAGCTGACAGCATTCTCGTGCGGTATTTTTGGCCTTCGGACGGAACAAATTGGTATTAATCGGGTTGGGAATAGTCACCACGCGCTGCCCCACCGTTAGTGCACTTCGCTGTGCCAAAGCTGCCAACCACTGGCTGCAAGCAACAAACGTGATACGTCCGCTGCTATACGTGGCTTGCTTCTTCTTGAAAACACGGGCCGACAGGTCTTTCTGACTCCCTCCTCCGTAAAGATAGGGACAGTGGTGACAAGCCGACTGGTAGTTTAAACATTCACGGGCATGGTGGCAGATAGCGGTGCAGGGCCACATGTCGTGCATGGTCCAGACCACTGGCTTGCCCGAAGCTAGAATCTGACGGATGCTTTTCAAAGATAAAAACCCTTGATTGATCCAATGGAGGTGGATTAGGTCGGCTTCCTTGAATTCCGGCAGAGTTGTGATATCGGCACCGACATTCGCTATGTCGACGGCAAAGAGCTGATGCCGCTTGAAGCGGTTGGCTCCCCATATCACAATGCGTTCCCAAAGAAAGGACCATCTATGACGCCAACTGCGCCCCAGTCCCACGACACTGATCTGATCGGACGATTTATCACGAACTAGCATTTTTGCTTTTACGCCATTGTTGTTCAATGCCGTCATTAATCGATGGGCAGCCACAGCAGCGCCGCCCATACGCTCGGAAGTATTGACTATTAGTACCCTCATGCGTGCAATGTTTCGACAAAAGTAGTACATTTAATGCTTTGGAGGTATAAATTAAGGCGATTTTTAGCGAGTGACAGCGAAACTCTATATCTTTGCAACGAATAAAGAAAAGTATCGGTTCAAACAGAGCAAGAAGGGAAACGTTTATGGGTGATCAAAGTATGAAATTTTTAGAGCAACTGTGGCAAAGTTTTTTAAGCGTAGTGAAGATTTTGCTTCAGTCGAAAGGACGCACCTCGCTGCCGAAATCGTTTAAGAATGCCGACGAGTTGCTGATTCTGGCCAATGGGCCGTCACTGAATAGTACCGTGGAGGCGCACCCCGAATTCGTGGCGTCGAAAACGCTCTTAGCAGTCAACTTCTGTGTCACCTCGCCGCTGTTCGAATCGCTCCGGCCGGAGCTTTATCTCATAGCCGATCCGCTCTTTTGGATCGTACCGGAAAAACGGGTACAGCTCTTTGAAACGATGGCACAAAAGACCTCTTGGCCGATGACGCTCTTTATGCCGGCAAGGGCTTTAAAGAATCGAGCATGGCAACCGCTGTTGGCTTCGAACCCAAACATCCGAGTGGCCATCTATAACACCACCCCGATAGAGGGATTCCAAGGATTTTGTAACGTCATCTTCCGCCAAGGTTGGGGCGTTCCACGTCCACACAACGTACTAATCCCCTCCATCGCCATGGGACTACGCCTGCCCTTTAAACGGGTCTATCTGGCTGGAGCCGACCACTCGTGGCTGCCCGAAATAAGTGTAACGGATCAGAATGTGGTCCTGATGCACCAAAAGCATTTCTATGATCAGAACCAGTCACAGGCAGCTACCGTCACACAAGAGAATCTGAAAAGTGCTAAACTTTACACCATTTTATACCACATGTATGTTGCTTTTAAGTCCTATTTCGTGCTCGAAGCATTTGCACAAAAACAGGGCAAAGAGGTTATTAACATCACGCCGGGATCGTACATCGATGCCTTTAAACGCATGAAACTATGAGAGACGGAATTATTATTCAAGCCCGAACCGGGTCTACGCGGTTGCACAACAAAATTTTACTGCCGTTCTACAAGGAGCAGCGGATCATCGATCTTATAATCGGTCGTATCCAAGCAGCTCATCCCGATAAATGCATCGTTTTGGCTACCACCAATCGACCGCAGGATAATGTCTTGGCACAGGTTGCTACCGAATGGGGCATTGCCTGCTTCAGAGGCGATGAGGAGAACGTACTAGACCGTTTTATCGGGGCAGCGGAAGCATTCGGCCTGGAGCGTTTTATCCGAGTTTGTTCGGATAACCCATTCTTACGCCCGGAGACATTCAACCTCTTTTTCGAATCGCATGATGAAGAACCGGCAGATTACATCGCTTACGCTTTTGCCGACGGACGCCCGACGATCAAATCGCACCTTGGCTTGTATGCCGAGCTAACAACTCTTGAGGCCTTGAAACGGGCAGCTGCTCAGACGCAGGAAAAGCTTTACATTGAGCATGTAACCATCTTCCTTTATACGCATCCAGAAGCATTCAAGGTGAAATTGCTCGCCTTACCGAAGGTGCTAGAGGGACGGTTGGACTTGCGTTTCACACTCGACACAATGGAAGATTTCACCCTGCTTCAGACGCTATACCAAACGGTTCATGAAGAGACTAACGGCAGTGTCGAGGCGTTATTGGACGTGGTAGAGGCTCACCCGGAGTATCGCCGAAAAATGTTAGAAAATATAGCTTGTAACGAAAAATAAAAGGTCTTGATGAAGAGTACTTATATCATAGGAGAGATCGGCCAGAATCACAATGGTTCGGTAGATATTGCCAAGTTGATTGTCGACTTGGTCTCACGTCCGGTCAAGGAGGAGGTGTTTGGCCTCGAACTGAAACCAATGGATGCGGTTAAGATGACTAAACGTGATCTGCGAGAGGAGCTAACCACCTCGCAAATGAATCGGATTTATGATACTCCGCACTCATTCGGACGGACGTATGGCGATCATCGGGCATTTCTAGAGCTCGACGATGAGGCGCATTTTGAGGTTTATAAACATGCTAAAGCTTTGGGACTCGATTTTGTAGAAACTCTCTGCTCGAAAGGGTGCTTATCGTTATTGAACTTGTTCACTCCGGACCGCCTGAAGGTGGCAAGCCGTGACCTGACTAATCTGCCTCTGCTCGAGGTGATGGCGGAGACCAAAATTCCAATCATCTTATCGACGGGTATGGCTGGCAAAAAGGAGCTGGATGATGCGCTAGAGGTGATTAACCGGTACCATTCGGACATTGCGATTTTACATTGTGTCTCGCAATACCCCACTTTCCCGGACCATCTGAACCTGAATACGATTAACTATCTGAAGAAGCATTACGGACAGTACACCATCGGCTTTTCGGATCATACCATCGGCATTGCTGCACCGGTTGTTGCGGTTGGCATGGGAGCTGAGATGATCGAGAAGCACATCACCATCGATCGGCGAATGAAAGGGACCGACCAACAAGGTTCTTTGGGACCGGATGGGGTGAATCGGATGATTCGCGACATTCGCATCGCAGAGCGATGGTTGGGCGAGGAGGAGCTTTATATCGACGAGGGGGTTGCAACAGCTAAGGTGAAGTTGGAACGCTCCATTGCATCCAACAAGGTGTTACATCCGGGTGATGTGATTACCGAAGCGGATATTCACCTGCTTAGCCCTGGCGATGGATTCAAATGGGCGGAGAAAGCATCGGTTGTGGGACACCGGGTCACTCAAGAGATTCCAGCCAATGAGATTATTTACAAAGAGGTCATCGACTGAAAAGGGTCGGACTGTTTCTGGCAACTAATTTAACAAAGAGAACCAACATGACAACAGATCTTCTTGAACTTCCGAAACTGATCCTGACCGATATTGATGGGGTCTGGACCGATGGGGGAATGTATTATGACCAAATGGGCAATGAGTGGAAGCGTTTTCATACATATGACAGCGCTGGGGTGCTCTTCGCTCACCGCGCAGGGATCCCGGTGGGGATTGTGACTGGTGAAGCCACGGAGATTGTGCGCCGCCGAGCAGAGAAGCTCAAGGTGGATTATCTGTTTCAAGGGGTGCATGATAAAGTAAGTACCATCCAGTCGCTCCTAGATGAATTAGAACTTTCTTGGCAGGAAGTGGCTTACATCGGTGATGACCTGAACGACCGTGGGGTGCTCACTAAAGCTGGTATCACCGCTACCCCTGCCAATGCTCCGCTATACATCCAATCTTTAGCATCATTCGTCACCCAAGCTAAAGGTGGCGAAGGGGCGTTTAGAGAATTTGTAGAGACCATCTTGACACGGGGAGGAGCGATGGAACAGGTACTCGAAAAGGTTTAAGAAGTGACTTACGGACGAGGCAAAGGGAACAATTTCGATAGCCCCCCTCTCATCCCACTAATGAAAGCATGCAATGCTTTTGAAGGACTAAACTGCGATGCCTGCTTAGCCACCTTCCTTTCAAAGGCTTCCATCTCTTCCAGAGTCATCTCCGGGTGGTGCACCAAGAGCCGTTCAAGAACCGCTTTGATTTTAGCCTCATCACCCTGTTCACGGTAGTGACGCACTAGCACAAAAGCGATGTAACAGAATGCACGGCGGAGGTTATTATACACCACCTCGTTCTCTTTAAAAAATTCGAGTAGCAATTCACGGGCATAGAGCGAACGTTCTTGCCGCTTCTCAATGTTCTCTACACTCCAAATACCTTGTTTATGTTTCCGATAAACGGCCATGGGGGTTTTGAAATAGTAGATGTTGCCATATTGCGCATTCACCATGTGCATGGCATAATCGCACAACGGGGTCAAAGCAAACCACTCTGGTAGCTCTTGGACATAGGCACGTCGGAAGAGCGATGATGAATTGGTGATGTAGTTGCTCTGTGCCAAGTGGGTGATGTTAGTGACAACTGCTTGCCCCCCGTTCGAGAAGCTCTTGCTACCATCTTCTTCGTAATAATTGATCACTCGGTGAAAACAGATGGCAAAGTCGGGATGCGCATCCATAAAATCGGTCATACGTTGTAGTTTGAACCGGTTAATCCAGTAATCATCGCCATCGCAAATAGCAATATACTCACCCGTACAATGGCGGTGTGCATCGATAAAATTCTTCTGAAGCCCCAAATTCTGTTCATGACGGATCAGCCTAATGGTATCGGGATGTAAAGCAGCATACCGTTCACAGATTTCAAGGGTGTTATCGGTACTGCAATCTTCACTCAAAATCAACTCTATCGGGTAGGTGGTTTTTTGTGCCAACACCCCTTTAATGGCTGTTTCTACATAGCGCCCTACGTTGCACGCCAACATAATGACACTGACTTTCACCGGAGTTTTCATATTTTATCTCTTTTTGTGTTTAATAATCTCTAAAGCTTCATTCAAGATGGTAGACCCAAGTAGCCTGTTGGCTGTGTAATAGAAGCCTATACCGACACCTATTTTTATCAGAAGTAACCAAGCGTTTGAATCGATCAAGTGACTGGGCAGCAATAAAAGAGCCCACATCACCACGGAGAGGAAAAGGTATGGACCGATGTCGGCCAACTGCTTGAGCCAGGAGTAGCCAACGGCTTTCCCGATGACCCAAATGCTGCACAAATAGACGATCCCTTGCGCCAACACCTGGAAACCGATCATCGCCAAAGCACTCCAATGCATGGTTAAAAGGAGGACGATTAGAATGAGGGCCGTACGCAAAATCTCCAACTTAAAAATCAGATCGGAACGCCCATGTACCTTTGCAAAGTTCTGATTGACAGCAGTGAGAATCGTAAAGATACCCGCCAAGGCGGTTAGCTGAAAGAAAGGGATGCACCCAGCCCATTCGGGCTTTAGTATCAAGGCGATAAACGGGTGTGCCACGGAGACTAAACCGAGCATCAGCGGAAAAGTGATAAACGAGGTGAATCGCATGGTTTTCCGATACGATCGCAAGCTACGCTCTTTATCGTCTTGTATACTCGAAAAGATGGGGTAGGTGGCTGTCTGTAAACTGGAATAGACGGAGCTGATGACCATCAGGCTGAATTTATTGCCTTGGGTGTAATAGCCCAACTGCTCTGCCGGATAGATCTTTCCCATGGCTACCGAATAAATATTGGTAAAGATGGCGTTCACCAAACTAGCAAGCAACAAGCTTGACGAGAAACGAAACAGCTCACGAATGCTGCTCATCCGAAAGCACCATTGTGGACGCCAATCATTGAAGAGCCATAATAGAGCCGACCGACTGAAAGCGAGGATTACTGGCTGCCAAGCTAAGGTCCAAACGCCCCATCCACCATAGGCCATGGCCAACGAACAGCCACTCGATAAGGTTAATGAGAGCATGTTGACTTTCGCTAAAACCTTAAATTTAACCGCTTTATTCAACAGTGTGGTCTGGATCAAACTCAACGAGTTGAAGGGTAAAGCCAAAAAGATCACACGAGTCAGATCCGTAAGCAACGGTTGGTCGAAATACCACGCAATGCCGGGTGAACTGACAAATAGCACGCCATAGAGCGCAAAGCTGATACAGACATTGAAATAAAAGACCGAGTTATAATCGGTGGCAGTAGCCTCTTGTTTACGAATTAAAGCCGCACTGAACCCACTGTCGAGCACAATGTTGCCGATAGCAGTAAAGATAGCTAGCATCCCAACCAAGGCATAATCCTTGACCGACAAGATGTTGGCTACAATGATGCCGACAATAAACAACAGAACTTGCTGTCCCACACGGTCCAGCAAGTTCCAGAGCAAAGCTCCTATGGTTTTCTGTTTCAGTGACGTTTCGGTCATGACTTTTATTTCACTTCGCTACCTGGCTTCACCTCTTTCTGTGGCATAATCACAGCAAGGCTGCCATCGTTATTCTCCGCACTGAGAATCATGCCCTGACTCTCGATGCCTTTCAATTTACGTGGAGCCAAGTTGGCTATAAAGCAAACCTGTTTGCCTACCAGTTCCTCTGGTTGATAATGTTTTGCAATGCCCGAAACAATCGTGCGTGTTTCCAAACCATCATCAATCTTGAACTGAAGCAACTTATCTGCTTTCGGCACCTTCTGGCACTCCAACACCGTTCCTACACGAATATCAAGTTTCAAGAACTCTTCAAAATCGATGTTCGGACGAATAGGATTCGCTTGATAATTGGCCTCATCATTGGCTTTCTTCGTATCGAGCAGTTTCTGTACTTGTGCCTCGATCGTGACATCTTCGATCTTCTCGAAAAGCAACTCCGGTTGGTTCAACTGATGCCCCACCGCAAGCAAATCGGCCCGACCAAGTTCCGCCCAGTCAAAGCTGCTCATGTTCAACATCCGGCGCAACTTCTCCGCACTGAACGGTAAAAATGGTTCAAAAGCAATGGCTAGGTTGGCTACCAACTGCAACGCAATGTTCAGAATAGTGCCCACACGCTCCATATCCGTTTTAGCCAACTTCCACGGTTCGGTATCTGCCAAATACTTATTACCGATACGCGCTAAGTTCATCGCCTCCTTCTGTGCGTCACGGAACTTAAAGACATTCAAGAGCTTTTCAACCTCCGCTTTTACATCGGCAAACTCCTTCAGCGTCTCGTTATCATAATCAGTTAACGCCCCACAAGCCGGCACTTTCCCTTCAAAATACTTCTGAGTCAACACCATGGCACGGTTAACAAAGTTACCGAAGACCGCTACCAACTCATTATTATTACGTGCTTGGAAATCCTTCCAAGTAAAATCATTGTCCTTTGTTTCCGGCGCATTAGCAGTCAGCACATAACGCAACACATCCTGTTTACCTGGGAAATCCACGAGATACTCATGCAACCACACTGCCCAGTTGCGTGACGTTGAAATCTTATCACCTTCGAGGTTCAAGAACTCATTGCTCGGCACATTATCTGGTAAGATATAGCTACCCTCCGCTTTCAACATAGCCGGGAACACGATGCAGTGGAATACAATATTGTCCTTTCCGATGAAGTGTACCAACCGTGTTTCAGGATCCTTCCACCACGTTTCCCACGTGTCAGGAAGCAACTCCTTCGTATTCGAGATGTACCCGATAGGCGCATCGAACCACACGTAAAGTACTTTACCTTCGCCCCCTTCAACAGGCACTGGGATTCCCCAATCCAAGTCGCGACTCACGGCACGCGGCTGCAAGCCCATGTCGAGCCAGCTTTTACACTGTCCGTACACATTTGGTCGCCACTCCTTATGCTCTTCCAAGATCCATTGGCGCAGCCAAGCCTCATGTTTATCGAGCGGTAAATACCAATGCTTCGTCTCCCTCATCACAGGTTTACTTCCACTGATTGCACTTTTAGGGTTAATCAAATCAGTCGGCGAGAGCGATGTACCACACTTCTCACACTGGTCGCCATACGCACCTTCTGCATGGCAATGCGGGCACTCACCAGTAATATACCGATCGGCCAAGAACTGATGCGCCTCCTCATCATAATACTGCTCCGAAGTCTTTTCCACAAATTCGCCCTTATCGTGTAAGTTTTTGAAGAAATCCGAAGCCAGTTCATGATGCGTTTTAGACGATGTACGGCTATACACATCGAACGAAATGCCGAAATCCTCGAACGATTTTTTGATCAGCGTATGGTAGCGATCCACCACATCCTGCGGAGTAACCCCCTCTTTTTTGGCACGAATGGTAATAGGCACCCCATGCTCATCGGATCCACCGATGAACAAAACCTCTTGTTTTTTCAATCGCAGATAGCGCACATAAATATCTGCCGGCACATACACACCAGCCAAATGCCCGATATGGACAGGTCCGTTAGCATACGGCAATGCCGATGTAACAGTGGTTCTCTTGAATTTATTTTCCATTATATCGTGTGGATTTTATTTTCTTCGGGCAAAGATACCGAAAAAGCACTAAAAAGCAGTCGGATGAGTAGAAAAATATGGGCTAGAGGGGAGCATCACAAACAGTTACTTGAAACTCTCTATGGGGAGAAGAATATTAAGGAGAACCGTCGATAATCTATTTATCTACCCCAAATGATTGAGAATTCTAGCTGCAACGACTCCTTTTCCTTTCGAATATTTTATCGTTCCACTATGGTGAGACGATAAAAAGCACCTATCTCTTTTATCTCTTTCGGCTTTTAATCAAGATCTTCTAGGAGAACCGAACATAGCACTCGACCATCCCCAAAAACAGAAAAAAGCCATCAAACCCTCCAATTATAGCAAAATGTTAGAAAACATACAGAGGTTCAGTGAGTTTATTGACTTTTTTCTTTCTTTTATCTCGAATAAAAAATATATTTGTATCCTAATATTAAACCAATCATTCTATGATTACACCTCAGTTGTTACGCCCTACAAGTATAGTTGTTGTCGGGGCATCGAATAATGTTCATAAACCGGGTGGAGCGATTTTGAGAAATCTCATTGCCGGTGGTTTTAAAGGAGAGCTTCGTGCCATCAACCCGAAAGAGAGCGAAGTTCAAGGCATTCAATCTTTTGCGAGTGTAGCTGATTTGCCCGATACGGATTTAGCGATCTTGGCTATTCCAGCCGAGCTCTGTCCCGATACCGTAGAAGCGTTAGCGGCTACCAAACAGACACGCGCATTTATTATCCTTTCGGCCGGCTTCGGTGAGGAGACACATGAAGGAGCCATCCTAGAAGATCGCATTCTCGAAACAGTCAATGCACACGGAGCTTCACTGATTGGGCCCAACTGCATCGGCTTAATGAATACTTGGCACCACAGTGTCTTTACCCAGCCGATACCGAACTTAAACCCACAAGGGGTCGATCTCATCTCGAGCTCAGGCGCTACGGCTGTATTCATCCTGGAATCGGCGGTCACCAAAGGACTACAGTTCAATTCGGTCTGGTCGGTAGGCAACGCCAAACAGATTGGGGTGGAAGATGTCCTCCAGCACATGGATGAGAATTTCGATGCCGAGAAAGACTCGCACATCAAACTGTTATATATTGAAAGCATTGCCGACCCGGACCGTTTGTTGCTTCACGCCGCCTCTCTGATCCGCAAAGGATGCCGCATTGCAGCCATCAAGGCCGGCAGTTCGGAAAGTGGTAGCCGTGCCGCCTCTTCACACACAGGAGCTATTGCTAGCTCAGACTCTGCCGTGGAAGCTTTGTTCCGTAAGGCAGGCATTGTCCGTTGCTTCTCACGCGAAGAACTGACCACCGTTGGGTGTATCTTTACGCTGCCGGAACTAAACGGACGTAACTTCGCTATCGTGACGCATGCCGGTGGACCGGGTGTGATGCTAACCGATGCCTTATCGAAAGGCGATCTGCATGTACCTAAAATAGAAGGGCCACTTGCTGCGGAGCTAAAAGAAAAACTTTATCCGGGAGCATCGGTAGCCAATCCGATCGATATTCTAGCAACAGGAACGCCAGAGCACCTCGGCATTGCCATCGATTATTGCGAAGAGAAGTTTGAACATATCGATGCGATTTTGGTGATCTTCGGCACACCTGGCCTAGTCACCGTATTCGAGGCGTATGAGGTGTTACACCAAAAGATGCTGACCTGCAAGAAACCAATCTTCCCCGTTCTTCCATCAATCCATACGGCCGGTGAAGAGGTGGCTACATTCTTACAAAAGGGACATGTGAACTTCGCCGATGAGGTGACACTCGGCACGGCTCTCTCACGCATTGTCAACGCACCACGCCCTGCTAGTTGCCAAATAGAACTTCAAGGAGTAGACGTGCCTCGCATCCGACGCATCATCGACTCCATCCCGGAAAATGGGTACATCGAGCCACATCAGGTTAATGCACTGCTTCATGCAGCAGGTATCCCCGTGGTCGACGAGTTTGTGTCGGGCAACAAGAAAGAGGTGTTGGCTTTCGCCCGTCGCTGTGGTTTCCCAGTAGTAGCAAAGGTTGTTGGGCCGGTACATAAATCGGACGTTGGTGGTGTCGTTCTAAATATTAAAGAGGAGAAGCATTTAGCTCTGGAGTTCGATCGCATGATGACCATCCCTGATGCCACGGCAATCATGGTACAACCGATGCTGAAGGGTACCGAACTCTTTATCGGAGCTAAGTACGAGGAGAAGTTCGGACACGTGGTTCTTTGCGGTCTGGGCGGTATCTTCGTAGAGGTTCTAAAAGATGTCTCTTCGGGTTTGGCACCGCTAACCTGTGAAGAGGCCTACTCAATGATTCATTCGCTCCGCGCCTATAAGATTATCAAAGGGACACGCGGGCAAAAGGGAGTCGATGAGCAGAAGTTTGTCGAGATCATCGTCCGGCTATCGACGCTACTCCGTTTCGCCACTGAAATTAAAGAGATGGATATCAATCCGTTATTGGCCACAGAGAAGTCGGTTATTGCGGTTGATGCCCGTATACGAATCGAAAAAAAATAAATAGACACAGGATGCAGTATCTGAACCTATAGCGCATTTAGTCTATAGTTCAGATACTTAATCTTTTATAGCCATGAAAAAAACAAAAAAGGTTCATCCGACATTTCGAGTGATAGTGATATAAAGCAGAAAACTGCTGTATAATTTGTATATTTGAATATTCACAAACAAATGTACAGTTAT
>RZZX01000074.1 GCA_009929715.1 Bacteroidia bacterium | reverse complement strand
GGCAGCGCAGAGAATCGTTTTTCATGACCAACTACCCAAATGGAATTACCTTATTAAACAGTCATAATGTGTACCAAGTTATTTTTTAAGCGTTACTTATTTTGATTTGATTAATTAAATTGATCACCACTATAAAAGTTTTTATTACTTTTGTAGTGGTGATTTTATAAACTAAAAGAGTGAAAAAGTGTATGGCCATTAAGGACTTCTTTTCAAGGACAAGTCTTATGCTTCAGATATTACTCTGTCTGTCATTGCTTAATTCATGCAAGGACGATACAGACATGCCATCCCCACTTGATGAGCCTTATGTTATCGGATTTTCTACACAACTAACGAAAGGTGCTCCTATCACCACTGCTTCTCTGAGCAACTTTGGCGTTTATGCTTACTACACCCAACAGGAGGATTTTAGCCCTACGTCAACGCCTAATTTTATGTATAACCAGCGAGTGACTAAGGCGGAAGAGAGCTGGATCTACGCACCGGTGAGGTATTGGCCCAACAAACCCAATGAAAAAATTAGCTTTTTCTGTTATGCGCCTTATGCCACAGGGGTGTATAACCCTACGACAAACCCAGATGGGAATGGCATTGTCCCCTCTCCTCTCTCTACTTCAGGAACACCAACGTTCCATTATACCCTCCCTGAAAAGGTGGAAAACCAACCGGACTTGATTGTGGCTATCCCACAAAAGAACAAAACGAAATCGGCCAACCCTATTCCGTTGGGTTTCCAACATACACTCGTGAAAATAGGTTTTAAAATTCAAGGGAATGGCGAACAGGTCACTGCTATTTCACTCTCGAACATGTATGTGTCTGGCAGCCTGAGTCTCGATATCGGAGCGGATGGGACAGATATCAACTGGACTCCAACCGGTGAGGTCTCTTCGACGGCTTATTCGGCTGGATTAACATTCGACTTGGGACAAGATTATGTCACCGCTACCTCTACACTGACTAACGTAACTGCGCCGAATGGATACCTCTTGCTTATTCCTCAAACCTTGCAAGCAGATACCAAACTGACTGTTTCATTCAAAGATGAAACCTCGAAAGAGATTTTATTGAGTGAGATCACCCCTACTTGGAGTGTGGGCGGTAATTATAGTTACAGCCTCGACTTATCACCGCAAGAACCTTTACTGATAAAAGATTATAGCCTCTTAGAATCTTCTAACTGCTACCTTATCAACCCACAAACAAACCAGGATGTAGAGTATAGAATCCCTATTCGCCGAGTCAATGAGTTTTGGGGGGCAACGGGAAATGCAACTTATGGAAGCAATGACCTGAATAATGTTATCGGCGAAAATGAGAGTTGGACAGTGGGATTACTTTGGCAGGATGTTCAAAACCTCGTTCGAACGGGACCACTAAATTCGGAAGGGATCACACTGAGTAAATCCTCCGGAATGGGTCCGGAGGATTTTTTTGTGCTGAAAGTGCCACAAACGATGCTAGCAAGCTTTCGTGGCAACTTTGTCATCGGCATTACGAAAGGAGGCCAACCGCCTCGCCTGGCCGGGTCTTATGGAGCGACCTCCGGAACGATCCTTTGGTCTTGGCACTTTTGGGTAACGGATTACAACCCTTATAGTACACCGACGGCTTTAGAAAATGCCCAAGATTCCGGGCAACCTTGGGTCTGGGGTGTTCCCAACGGACAGCTGTTTCAATACAGCGACGGTCTATATAATAACACGGCATCTAATAACAACGAATATGGCATCGTTACGCCGTGGACTACGGTCTATCAAAATAAAAAGATGATGGATCGGTATGTGGGAGCTGCAACAGTGGGCAGCGATGAGCAGAACAAGATTCTCTATTACCAGTTTGGGCGTAAAGATCCTTTTCCGTATTATCGAACGCTTTATCGCTATAACACGGAAACAGTGAATTACACGGAATTTTCCAATGCGGTGGAAGGACCTGCCACGGTAGCCGAAGCTGTGAAAAATCCTCTGACGTTCTATAAAATCAATAATAAGAAAAAAAACGGGAATAACGGGAACAACGGAAACGGAAACGGAAACGGAAAGGGAAACACTCAAAAGAAAAATAATGGAAACAATGGGAATAACGGGAAAAATAACGGAAAGGGAAAAGAGGCAGAAACGGATAATTGGTGTAGCACCACCACCAATGAGCTGAATTCGAGCAACCTTATCGTGTGGCAAGATCCAGCTGTCTCAACTGGGCAGGGAGAAAAATCGATCTTTGATCCTTCTCCTTATGGTTTTAGATTGCCCGAGAATGGCACTTGGAAAGGGTTCGTAGACAACAAGGGGAAATATGTGGATAATCTGTCGCGCTTTAACCAAGAGGAGCTACACTACTCACGCAGTCCCGTCGCATTTACCTACATCGCTAGGTATCCTTCTATTGGGGCTATTAATATAAAAACGGGGAAGGTCGGTGCTGAAAGAACGACCAATTGCTGGAGCAGCTCTGCTATCAAAAATCTATCGGCTAAAAAAAACAAAATCGAAACCTCTTTCGAAGCGAAGCGGGCCAATGCTTGTACCATTATCTGCATAGAAGAGTAGCCTGATTCTACGCTTTTATTCCTTTCTCTCAAAATATTTCACTATTTTTGCCTCCTAAACTCAAATGAACATGATTTATGGGCAATTTCTTTAAAACTCTCTTTTCTAAGGGCCAATCAAATGGACCGGAAAGTAACACACAGAAGAACTTTGAAATCTTAAAATATGACGGCTTACGGGCACAACGAACCGGACGAGTGGAGTATGCCGTAAAATGTTTCAAGGAAGCATTGGCCTTGGAAAAGGATTTCGAAACCATGAGCTATTTAAGCCAGATTTATACGCAGATGGGGCAAACGAAAGAGGCTCGCCAACTCTTAGAGGAGATGGCTGTCATGGAACCACACCTGACTGATACGTTTCTCCATTTGGCACAGGTCTGTTTCATCGACGAGGATTACACTGCGATGGAAGAGGCTGCTCAGAAAGCCGTAACACAAGCCAGTGACAACCCAATGGGGTATTATTTGTTGGCCAAAGCACGCCAAGCTCAAAAAGACCAACTGATGGCGATCGCTCACCTGACGAAAGCTGTTGCTCTTAAAGAGGCGTTCATTGAAGCACGCTTAATGCGTGCAGCGATTCTGATCGACTTAAACCAATATAAGGAGGCCGCAGAGGATGTGGAAGCTGTCTTGAAGTTGCACCCTGAGGAGGAAACGGCATTATTGCACCAAGGTCAATTGGAAGAGATGACTGGCGAAGAGGAGAAGGCAGAAGCAAGCTACCGACGGGTAACCGATATCAACCCGTTCAACGAGCAGGCTTATCTGCGCCTAGGTGAGTTATTCCTCAAACAGAAAAAACTGACAGAGGCTATCGCAGTGTTCGATGAAGCCATCGAGCTGAACCCGAACTTTGCACAGGCGTATCACGAAAGAGGACGGGCTAAACTGCTGAACGGCGATAAAGAGGGATCGATCGTGGACATGAAAACATCCTTGGAACTTAATCCCGAAAAAGGGAATGCGCTGAACGGCGAATTTAACAACCAACCTACGGCGTCAACGAATGTGTTAGGTTTATAACAGTTTTTCAAACAGAGGGGGTTCTCAATGTGGTTTTATCACGAAAAACCAAAAAAAATCTCTTTTTTTATTTGTATATAACAAAATTGTATTACTTTTGTCGCATCATCAACCGATAAAAGAATAAAAAATGATGAAATCATTTACTTATGCATATTACTTCTTTTTTTACTTTTACTTTAGCCAGAAAGTAGAGCGGGAGTTGGTGTGTATCAAGTGAAAATGATGCTGAACTAAAATGAATCGAAAAAGAAATCATATAAATCCCGCTCCTTAATTGGATGCGGGATTTTTTTTATAGCCATCAGAAACAAAAAATAAAAAGATATGAAACGCATAGCCATTCAAGGTACTTACGGCTCTTACCACGACATAGCTGCCCATCTGTTTTATGAGAAGGAGGAGATCGAGTTAATCTGTTGTTCGACTTTCGAGGAGGTCTTTGCTGCCATCCGAAAAGAGAGTCAAGTCATCGGTATGTTGGCTATCGAAAATACCATCGCCGGTAGCCTGCTGCACAACCATGAATTGCTCCGTCAAAGTGGAACACAGGTAATCGGTGAACATAAACTCCGAATTTCGCACTGTTTGGCATGCTTGCCGGAGGATGATTTCGGAACACTCACAGAGGTCCATTCGCACCCCATCGCTTTGATGCAGTGCCGGGATTTCCTGAATAGACATCCGCAACTGAAGGTGGTGGAAGCCGAGGATACAGCGTTAAGTGCCGAGATGATCCAACGCGAAAAACGACAAGGGCAAGCGGCTATCTGCTCAAAAGCAGCGGCGAAGCATTATGGGATGAAGGTTCTCGAAGAGGGGATCGAAACGAATAAACACAACTTTACCCGCTTTCTGGTTGTGGCAGATCCTTGGCACAATGAGGTGACCAGAACACGAACTGAACAAGTAATCGATAAGGCAAATCTGGTTTTCACATTGCCGCATACGGAAGGTAGCTTGTCGCAAGTGCTCTCTATCTTATCGTTCTATGCCATTAATCTGACTAAAATCCAATCGCTCCCAATCATCGGCCGAGAATGGGAGTATCAGTTTTATGTGGATGTAACTTTCTGCGATTATGTGAAGTATAAACAGGCTATCACAGCCATTGGCCCGCTAACGAAAGAATTGAAATTATTAGGTGAATATGCTCATGGAAAATAAGAATTGTCCCATCGTACCAGCCAATAGATTGGCCAACGTGAGTGAATATTACTTCTCACGAAAACTCAAGGAGGTGGCACAACTGAATGCCGATGGTCTGGATATTATCAGCTTAGGTATCGGAAGTCCGGATATGCCGCCTGCCCAAGAAGCAGTCGAAGTGCTTTGCAGAGCTGCCAATGATCCAAACGGACATGGCTATCAGCCCACAGTGGGAACTATCGAGCTACGCCGTAGCTTTGCCAAATGGTATCAGGATTGGTATCAAGTGGAGCTGGATCCAACGAAAGAGATCCAACCGCTCATCGGTTCTAAAGAGGGGATTTTGCATGTTACGTTGGCTTTTGTTAACCCGGGCGACAAGGTGTTGATTCCCAATCCGGGATACCCCACCTACTCAGCATTGAGCCGATTACTAGGGGCAGAGGTGGTGGAATATCCACTGACTGAAGAAAATCATTGGTTGCCGGACTTCGAGATGTTGGAGCAGATGAATTTGGAGGGGGTCAAACTGATGTGGACCAATTATCCACACATGCCCACAGGTACGAATGCTACTCCAGAACTGTTTGAAAAACTGGTCGATTTTGCTCGCCGCAAAGGTATCGTTATCGTGAATGATAACCCGTATAGTTTTATCCTGAATGATCGACCACTGAGTATCCTTAGTGTGCCAGGTGCAAAGGCATGTTGCATCGAATTTAATTCGATGAGCAAAAGCCACAATATGCCGGGCTGGCGTATTGGGATGTTGGCCTCGAATGCACAATTTGTAGAATGGATATTGAAAGTGAAAAGCAACATTGATAGTGGGACGTTTCGTGCCATGCAGTTGGCTGCTTCTACGGCCCTCGAAGCGGAAGCGGATTGGTATGCCAACAATAATAAGAGTTACCGCCAACGACGCCAACTAGCCGGTGCCATCATGGAAGCATTGGGTTGCACATACTGCGACCAACAAGTAGGTATGTTCCTCTGGGGAAAGATTCCGGAAAGCTACCAAACGGTGGAAGAGCTCACAGAAAAGGTACTCCATGAAGCCCGCGTATTTATCACGCCTGGCTTTATCTTCGGAAGTAACGGAGCCCGATACATCCGCTTGTCGCTCTGCTGCAAAGACGAGAAACTGCAAGAGGCTTTGAACCGAATCAAAGCGGTCTTCAAACCGTAACGCAATAAATAACAGATCAATTGAAAAAAGAATAATCCTATAAAACAAGACATACAATGGAACTCGAATCGATTTTATTACCGGGCATCGAAAGCAAACGCCCCATCGTTATTGCCGGGCCGTGTAGTGCCGAAACAGAAGAACAAGTGATGACCACTGCCAGAGAATTGGCAGCTAAGGGACAAAAGATATTCCGAGCAGGAATTTGGAAGCCACGGACTAAACCGGGTGGGTTTGAAGGTGTCGGCGTGGAAGGGTTGTCGTGGTTGAAGGAGGTTAAGAAGGAGACTGGTATGTATGTCTCGACCGAAGTAGCGACTGCCAAACATGTGTATGAATGCTTAAAAGCGGGCATCGACATCCTTTGGGTGGGGGCACGCACCACTGCCAACCCCTTTGCGGTGCAGGAGATAGCCGATGCCCTGAAGGGGGTCGATATTCCGGTATTCGTCAAGAACCCGGTAAACCCAGATTTGGAACTATGGATCGGTGCACTGGAGCGTATCCACAATGCCGGACTCAAACGTCTGGGAGCTATTCACCGTGGATTCAGTAGCTACGATAAAAAACTGTACCGTAACTTGCCACAGTGGCATATCCCTATCGAACTCCGCCGACGGATTCCGGAACTGCCTATCTTCTGCGATCCAAGTCACATCGGGGGCAAACGGGAGCTCATTGCTCCTCTTTGCCAACAAGCGATGGATTTGAATTTCGACGGATTGATCATCGAAAGCCACTGCAACCCGGAACAGGCTTGGAGCGATGCTTCTCAACAAGTGACTCCGGATGTTCTGGACTACATTGTTAATATGTTGGTGATTCGTAAAGAGACACAGTCTACCGAAAACTTATCGGAGCTTCGTAAACAGATTGATGAATGCGATGATAACATCATTCAGGAATTAGCTAAACGTATGCGCATTGCCCGTGAAATAGGTACTTACAAGAAAGAACATGATATCACGATTCTACAGACAGGACGTTACAACGAGATTTTAGAGAAACGAGGCGCACAAGGTGAGCAGTGTGGAATGGATGCCGAGTTTATGAAAAAGATCTTTGAGGCGATTCATGAAGAATCGGTTCGCCAACAAATGGAAATCATTAATAAATAGTCCCATCTATCATGCGTATACTAATCTTAGGAGCCGGTAAAATGGGCTCCTTTTTCACAGATTTACTTAGCTTCCAACATGAAACGGCTGTGTTCGATATCAATCCGCAACAATTACGGTTTGTCTATAACACGTATCGATTGACCACCCTCGAAGAGATTCAGGCATTCGAACCGGAACTGGTTATTAATGCAGCAACGGTAAAATATACCATCGAAGCTTTCCGAAACGTTCTGCCTGCTTTGCCGAAAGATTGTATTTTAAGTGATATCGCCTCTATCAAGAACGGCCTTAGAAAGTTTTATGCCGAGAGTGGCTTCCGATATGTCTCTACACATCCGATGTTTGGACCAACTTTTGCAACTCTAAACAACTTGGGACATGAGAATGCGATTATTATCAGTGAAAGTGATCACCTCGGAAAGGTTTTCTTTAAAGATTTATACAGTAATCTAAACTTGAATATCTTTGAATATACTTTTGAAGAGCATGATGAAACCATGGCTTACTCGCTCTCTATCCCGTTCGTGTCGACGCTGGTTTTTGCTGCCGTAATGAAGCATCAAGAGGCGCCGGGTACGACTTTTAAAAAGCATATGGCTATTGCTAAGGGGCTGCTGAGTGAGGATGACTTCTTACTGCAAGAGATTCTTTTTAACTCGCGCACCCCGGCTCAAGTGGAGAACGTAAGGACTGAACTGAAAAACTTATTGGAAATTATCTCTAATAAGGATGCCGACCGACTGAAAAAGTTCTTAAAAGAGGTTCGGAAAAAGATCGAATAAAAGGAGATTAACTCAAAGAGCTCGCATCTGTTTTGACTAACTGATGTGAGCTCTTTTTATGGCAAGAAAAGCCAACTAAAATTGGATCAGTCCGAAAACCTGGTGGGAGAATCTAATCCGATAAAAAACAGACTTTGGAGCGTACGCATCAAGTTCATCCCAGTGGCAGTGACTGACTTTGGAGTAAAATTCTAGCTTGTTTTAGCCAGATGAAGGTTAGCTTAAGTCATATCGCCGTTAGATTAAGTCAAAAAAGAGCCGATTTTTCTACACTTCACCTAGGTGAAGTGTACACTTCATGCAGGTGAAGTGTATACTTCACGCAGGTGAAGTGTATACTTCATGCAGGTGAAGTGTAGTAAAGATGGTGAGACTTGACTTAACCCCTGTGAGACATCTGTTAATGAAAGCTTTATCTCCGCTTAATAAGACCGAGATGAAGTTGAAAAGTCAGCTTTATTTCGGACTGATCCCTAAAATTTATAACCTACTGACAACGAAAAATTCTGGTTCTTCGGACCACCGTCTGTTATCTCAAAAACACGATGATCACCATTCTATGCTGACTGATTGACCGCACCACTCTCCTTGAGGCAAAGCAACCACATGCGTCTTTCCCTGATAACGCACCGTAATGCTTTGCAACGCTTTGTTCATGGTAGCGTCTGTGAGAGAAAGTCTTGTTTTCCGTCCTTGCTTTTCAATCAAAACCACACAAGGTGAGGAGACAGACAGTTCTGTCTTTCCTGTTTTTAAACAACTATCAGCTTGGTAAAAGACCGCTTCTAAGACTGATTTATCAACACTCTGAACGGCCTGAATAGAGGTGTCGTTGCGTAAAACCGTAAAAGGGAGTGCTTGACTAGGCCGATCATCACCGGCATAAACCACATACCCATAGGTCTCATCCACTGGTTGTGCGGTATGGTCAACCCACAACCGAAGCAGATCCACATGGGTGGGTAACTCTTTCGACCCTTTATTCGAAGCATTGCGCTTGACCCATTCGGTGGGTTTAGTCTCGGTAGTAAAATAGGCTTGGCGAGTATACTGTGGCAGCACGGTATAGGCAAAACCGCCAGCTTGCATAACCCATACCGGCTTTTTATCGGAGAGAAAAGAGTGAACACCCTCTGAAACAGGCGTCTGCTTTCCATCACACCAAAGAGAGAGTTCACCAGCTCGCTCCGTTTGATCAATGGTGGTCCGAATCGTTCCTTTCACATCTGGTGTTAAGTTCGTGATTCCGGCTCCCAAGGCAACCAAATAATCACCAAGTATAAAGTAAGATTTAAAGGCTTTGACTCCATATAAGATGCGATTCTTATCGCCACTATTTCCCCGGTCATTGACCACTTTTTTATCCGACGCATTCATCTTTTCGAAAAGATAACCAGCTACCGCATTCTCACCGTTTGAGGTGGTCCCACCAGCGAAATTATGCTTGCTACAATAACCTCGCCAATTGGTCACCGGTTCTAGTTGTTCCATTCCCTCACGGGCAGTCACCCCTGGCGTAGCAGTTACATCCCATGCACCTACCGCACGTTGGTATTCATTGCCTCGCTTTTGAAAAAGTGTCATTCCATCTGTGGGACAGAAATTGTATTCATCGGCAAAGTTGGTGGCACTTTCTAACCCGTCGCAACGCACAGAGGCCATGTTGATCAAAAGGTGGTACCGGCTGTTTTTCTTAATCAATTTGTCATTGTTGAAAAACCAACGACTACCGGTATAACGCCCATCAGGATACCCTTTCATCGTTATAGCCAACGATTCGGCTTCTTTCTTAAAACAACGTAATTCTGCTAATTGCTCTGCATCAAAAGAGTCACTCCACTCCTTGAGCAATTTACTAACCAGCCCTAACGATCTTATCTTCTGAGCCTTGGCACTGTATTTAGAGGTGTATCGATCTAGATAAGGTAAGCTCTGCCCTTTATAATAAAACCAACTGCTTCCTTGAAGGAAGTTCATCAACGTCCGCACATTATCGGCCGAAAGTTTCTGCTCCCAAGGAGTACGCTTGAGTGTTGTCAAAATGTCGAGCGCATAAATATTCCCATCAATGGGATACCCCCAAACAAGACATTGCATGCCGTGCCCCCAACCGGCTCCATCGGCCGTACACCCTTCAATCCAGAAAGCATCCTGATAAGTGGTTTGTGAGGTCTGCCCGATACCGCGTTGTGAAACCTCTGCTAACACATCGACCATCGGGATAGACTTATACATCATCGCCACAGGTAGCAACGACCGATAAGCCAAAGCGTTTCCTCCTACCCACCAAACGTGGTTACGAAAACGACTCACATCGACCACATTTTGATCGGTCGCATCATGACGCAACGGCTGCGTCCAAGCTTGTAAGCCAAGCACCTTCAACATATCGCAAGCAGCCACTAAATCGCCATCGGTAGAACGCCCACTCTCGACCTCATCCATGGCAGGAAGAAAACAGAAGTAGATATTCACCGCTGCGGTAGGAATAGCAAAACAAGAGGCATGAAACTTATTCACTTTATTGCTCCGTCTAATTTCTAGATTCCCATAATAGACAATGGCCTTTTGAACTTTCTTAAAAACAGCAGGAGAGGTCGATACCGACAACGTGTTGGCACGAAAAGCCTCAGCGACCTTCCAGATGCGATCAAACGCTTCTGCTAAGAAAAGTCCAACTTTCTCTTGATTCTTCAGCCCCATGGTCTGAGTCTCTTTAGCTGTAAGGTCGGTAAATGAACCGTTGTCGTCCCACAAACTCAGAATCTGATCGACCGACAAGCGGAGCTTTAGCGTTGCCCCACGATACGCCTGCTTTGCATAACGACTTCTAAACTGCTCTATAGAGGCTTCCTTAGAAGCATCTTTAACTTGTTGAGCCGCCTTGTCATAGCGGTGATAATTAGTAAAAGCCAGTTCTCTTTCACTGTTCTGAGCCCAAGTTGACGTTAAGAACACCGATAAAAGTATCAGTAAACTAAAAAATTTCTTCTTCATAAATTCTATTCAGTGGTATTATGTGTATTATTGGAAGACAAAAATAGATTATTTAGAGCAAGGGGACCAGCGCTATCTGTACTTTTAGCGGCCAAAATCATACATTTACAAAAAGAGGAAACACCCAAACAGAAACAACGATCCATAAAAGCCAAAGAGTTTATAAACGTTTCCTTTGTTGGCTCTTAAAAGTTGAGTAACTTTGTTGGCTCAAATTGAAAAGAAAATGATTGATCAAGCAACCATAGACCGAATAATGGATGCCGCCCAGATAGTGGATGTGGTATCAGACTTTGTTACGCTCCGCAAACGTGGAGTGAACTATGTGGGCTTATGTCCTTTTCATAATGAAAAAACACCGTCGTTCAGTGTCTCACCGGCAAAAGGGTTATGCAAATGTTTCAGCTGTGGCAAGGGGGGAAGTGCGGTCCACTTCATCATGGAACACGAGCAAATGAACTATTATGAGGCGTTGAAGTATCTCGCCAAGAAGTACAACATCGAGGTCAAAGAGCGCGAACTCACCAATGAAGAGAAACAAGCACAATCCACCCGAGAGAGCCTGTTTATAGTGAACAACTTTGCTTGTGAGTACTTCCAAAACACCTTAAAGACGCACCCAGACGGACGAAGCATCGGCCTAGCCTATTTCCGGCAACGGGGATTTCGTGATGACATCATTGAGAAATTCCAATTGGGCTATTGCACCGATAGCCACGAAGCCATGTCGAGAGAAGCCCTCCAAAAAGGGTATAAAAAGGAGTATCTGGTCAAAACCGGACTCTGCTACGAAACGGACGACCACCGTTTACGTGATCGGTTTTGGGGACGCGTGATATTTCCCGTACACACCTTATCGGGTAAAGTCGTTGCTTTTGGTGGGCGTGTCTTGAGTGGACAGACCCAAAAGGTCAACATGAAGTATGTCAACTCGCCCGAGTCCGAAATTTATCATAAGAGTAATGAACTGTATGGCATCTATTTTGCCAAACAAGCCATTGTTAAACAAGACCGATGCTACTTAGTAGAAGGGTATACCGATGTTATCTCCATGCATCAGTCTGGCGTAGAGAATGTGGTCTCTTCATCAGGTACAGCACTAACGCCTGCACAAATCAGGCTGATTCACCGGTTTACCAACAACCTGACTCTGCTTTATGATGGCGACATAGCGGGTATTAAAGCCTCGCTTAGAGGGATTGATATGTTGCTTGAAGAGGGATTGAATATCAAGATCTGTCTTCTGCCCGACGGCGAAGACCCGGACTCGTTTGCCCGCAAACATAACTCGGAAGAGTTTCGGGCATTCATCGAAGCCAATGAGACGGACTTTATCCGCTTCAAAACCAATCTACTCCTCAAAGAATCAGAAAATGACCCGATCAAACGGGCAGAGTTGATTACCGATATTGTGAAAAGTATCTCGGTTATTCCGGAAGCCATTGTACGTGATGTCTATATCAAAGAGTGTAGCCAGCAACTACGTATCGAAGATAAAATATTGGTGGCCGAAATCGCCAAGCTCAGAGAGGCACAAAGTCTGAAAAGGAATAAACCGGTGAGTCAGCAACTGACTGCTGAGCAGGCTCCGGCTTCATCACATCCAACCGGTAGTGCCAATAGCTTATCGGTCAGTGACGCTCCGCCTAGTGAACAACCGACTTATCAATCGTATATCCCCCAAGAAGGGAAAGAGGGACAAGCGTTCTATCGGCTTGAACGGCTAATCTTACAAGCTGTAGTGCGCTACGGCGAACAGGTGATGTTTATCGACAAAGATGAACAAGAACAGGAACATGCCATCACGGTTATCGCTTATGTGGTGAGTGATTTAGAGATAGATGATCTCTCGTTTCATAACCCACTACACCGGCAAATCTTATCGGAAGCAGCCACACAACTGCAACAAAACCCTCATTTCAAAGCTGAACGCTACTTCCTGACACATCCTAATCCGGTTATCAGTCAGTTGTCGGCCGACTTGATCAATGTGCGCTACCAACTCAGCAAGTATCACTCTAAGAGCCAAAAGATAGCTTCCGAAGACGAACGTTTATTGGAAGTGGTACCAACCCTTGTCACCAATTTCAAGTACGCTATTGTGACCGAAGAGTTAAAACACCTGCTTTATGCCCTTCAAGAGCCCAACATAGCCAATGACAACGAGAAGTGCGATGCGCTGATGAAACGTTACAATGCGCTCAGAGAGGTGCAAAACCTGATGGCTAAAAGACTAGGCGACCGGGTGGTATTGCAATAAGAGAACCATTACTCAAAAAAAAAACGATGAGAAAAACAGCCAAGTATATGGTCGTATTTCTCACTCGCTTTTCAGATAGTGGTTATTAAAAAATTACCGTTGCCTAATTAAATTCATAAATTCCTCACGCGTTTTCGCCTGATTAAAAGCACCGGTAAAATCGGATGTTGTAGTCACCGAATTTTGTTTCTCTACCCCACGCATCTGCATACACATGTGTTGAGCTTCAACGACTACCATCACACCGAGTGGATGAAGTGTCTCCTCAATACACTGCTTTATCTGCAACGTCATGCGCTCCTGCACCTGCAAACGGTGCGAGAAAATATCGACTACACGAGCTATCTTACTCAGCCCTGTGATATAACCATTAGGAATATAAGCCACGTGAGCTTTGCCGTAAAAAGGCAACATATGATGCTCACACAACGAAAAGAAATCGATGTCCTTCACAATAACCATCTGGCTATATTCCTCTTTAAACTTCGCAGACAATAGCACTTCATTGGGGTCCATGTGATACCCTTTGGTTAAAGTTAGCATAGCTTTTGCTACACGTTCGGGGGTTTTAAGCAGCCCTTCGCGTTCTGCATCCTCCCCTAACAGGGTGATAATCCTTTGATAATGGCTTTTGAGTTCATCCAAAGCCGGAGACACAATTTCTTCTTTTCCTAACATACGATAAAATTATAAAGGGATATTAACAATATCTTTGACAATAGAAACTTCTTTAAAAACGCCAGTTGTCCGAAGCTTACGCATCATCGCATCAGCCTCTTCGATACTCCGAAAATCACCTACACGACACAACCACCGTGGAGGATTAAACGAGGTATAAACCGGTAGTTCAGGAAAATAAGTTCTAATCTGCGAAGCTATCGTATAAGCATCCGATTTAGCTTGCCTGGTATTATTGCCAGCATAAGCCTGAATACGGTATCCCTGAACCTTGATAATACTTTGTTCACCCGAAACAGCAACAGAGCGTTCAGTCCCAAGAAGCGCTTCAATAGAGGCATCTTGATGCACAGTCACTCTCCCTTCACCCGGCACGGAACGTTCCAAACTCTTAATGATATTCTGAGCAGAACCCTCTTCGGCAAAAAGAAAAACCAAACAAGCTATGACTAAAAATCTACTTTTCATCGAACATTTATTTATGATACGCTAATAAGGCAGGCTGCTTCATCCAAACAGATTACAACGCCGCCTCATTAGCATATAACTTATTAATGATTATGCGTTGAATGCATCAATGATACCTTTGAAATCGCTTACGCTCAAAGCAGCACCACCAATCAATCCACCGTCTACATCAGGATTTGCAAACAACTCCTTCGCGTTAGAAGGCTTACAGCTACCTCCATAAAGGATAGAAGTGTTATCAGCAACTTCCTTACCATATTTATCGGCCACCAATGAACGGATAAAAGCATGGATTTCTTGTGCTTGAGCAGCCGATGCAGTCTTACCTGTACCAATAGCCCAAACTGGTTCGTAAGCCAACACAAGTTTAGAAAACTCTTCAGCAGACAAATCAAAAACAGAAGCCATCTGTGCAGCAACCACCTCATTTTGTTGGTTGGCTTCACGTTCTTCAAGAACTTCACCAATACAGAAAAGAGGAGTCAAGTCGTTAGCCAAAGCCAATTTCACCTTCTCTTTTAAGATCTCAACCGTTTCACCATAATACGCACGGCGTTCTGAGTGACCTAAAATCACATATTTAGCTCCTGTAGAAGCAACCATAGCAGCCGAGATCTCGCCAGTATAAGCGCCCGATTCTTTATCAGCACAGTTTTCTGCACCAACACCAATCTTAGCTGCATCTACCAAAGGAGTCACAGAAGCCAAGTGGATGAACGGTGTACAGATAACAACATCACAATTCAGCGTTTCAGCAGCCAATGCTTCATTCAATTCTTTAGCCAATGCGATACCTTCTTGAAGAGTTTTATTCATCTTCCAGTTTCCTGCAACAATATTCTTTCTCATCTTGTTTATAATTTAAAGGGTTAATAATAAGACATTTAAAATTCAAGCTTCACTCCACCGTACATCCCCTATTCTTCGACGTCCGGATTCTGATCCACTTGCGCTTGTTTTTCTTTGCGTTTGCTGTTCCACTCCCGTCGCCTTACAAAAAGCAAATCGAGTCCCAGGACAACAGCCAACGGGATGAAAAACCATAAAAAAACATAACCTATCGTGTGTAAATCACTCTCTTCTTTCTGGTGCCCAATAGGCAACTTATCGAGTTTATCGACCAACATATATTCATCGGGGATAGATCGGGCACTCCATTTATTTAAAACCCGGCCATTCTTTAACAACATCAACCCCGGATTAGCACGTATCATTGTTTTCAACGTGATATCATCCATCACACAAAAGGGATATTCTGCCCCAGTTTTATCTTTCCACAACTCAATAGCCTCCACAGACGAAGAGGTCAAGCAGTAAAAACGATAGCCATGCTCCACCGAATAGTCGTACACCTCATTGATTAAATCAATGTAACTATCATCGGCGTCCTCCAGACGATGAGCAACCAATAAAAAAGAGTAGCTGGCATCCGTTAGCACCTCTTCGGTCAGATCAGTACCACTTAACACCTCCTTCATAGAGAAGTCATGAATTGGAGGCTCATACCCGCGCTTTTTCAAAACAGTCCGTGTATCAACAAACGTCCAAGTACTATCGGGATAATTCTCTAACGTAAACTCCTTTCTCTCCCCATTTTTCTCAAGTGTAAAAAAGCTCTCATAA
>RZZX01000073.1 GCA_009929715.1 Bacteroidia bacterium | reverse complement strand
AAATATGGCCATGAGAGACTCAAAAATAAACATCTTGTTGCGACAGATGGCTATCAGTTTCAAATACGCCTGAAAAAATAGGGCTTGCGGATTTTAGGGATAAAAGAAATGGCTCTATAACGAATCGTGTGGGTTAATCAAGTCCTGACTTTCCTGTAATAAAGGATATCATGTTAATAAAAGATTCAACGTTTGTATACCCTCTAGCTCTTCTTTTAGCCAATTGAATTTTAGAATTTAACAAGTATTTTATCGTTCCACTATAGTGGAACGATTATTCTATTGCCAAATAAAAAAGGGATCAGTCCGAAAACCGAGTGGATCTGTTCTATTTAAATGACTGGTTGGCCTCATCTGAAAAAGACCGAATCATCTGAAAAGTGGCACTCTAATGGTCTAAAAATAAAAAGTCAGTCCGAAATAAAGCTGACTTTTCAACTTCATCTCGGTATTATTAAGCAGAGATAAAGCTTTCATAAACAGATGTCTCTCAGGAGTTAAGTCAATTCTCACCATCTTTACTACACTTCACCTGCATGAAGTATACACTTCACCTGCATGAAGTATACACTTCACCTGCGTGAAGTCTACACTTCACCTAGGTGAAGTATAGAAATATCGGCTCTTTTCTGGCTTAATCTAACGGCGATAATGACTTAAGCTAGCCTTCATCTGACTAAAACAAGCTAGAATTTTATTCCAAAGTCAGTAACTGCCATTCGAATGAACTTGATGCATGCGCTCCAAAGTCTGTTTTTATCGGACTAGATTCTCCCACCAGGTTTTCGGACTGATCCTAAAAAAATGTCTTTCGCTGGGCAGCTAAAAAATCTTTTAATGCCCAAACAAACATTTTTAGAATCAAATTCAGAGGAGTAAAGATGATGTAAATGGGGGTGAGATTATTTAATATCCCTACTTGGTTTTCGGATTGATCTTAAAGAACTTCTCAAAGAATAGAAGTTGGTAGTCGATGGAGTTAGCCCAATATGCTGCATTATGTGCGCCGGGACGAAGAATGAAGTCGTGATCGATTTTCTTGCTTAATAAAAGAGTCTCTAGGTCTTTATTCACCTTCAAGAAAAAATCGTCTACGCCACAATCGATGATAAGTGCCAAATCACCATTGGACAGCCCATCAAGCTGATTGACCACTGTGTGCTCATCCCACAACTTCCGATTGGCCTCATACGCCCCCAACTGGTTGCTCATCTCCCAATTCAATGGGAACGGACGGATATCCACTCCCCCACTCGTACTACCGGCAGCTCCAAACCGATCTTTATGCCGAAGTGCATTATAAAGTGCACCATGACCACCCATACTCAGGCCGGTGATAGCACGCCCTTTCCGATCGGTTATGGTCCGATAATGCGTATCAATGTAACGAAGCAACTCCGAAGAGATGAAAGTTTCATAACAGTAATCGGGGTTCTTGGGGCTGTCCCAATACCAACTGTTTTGTCCATCCGGACAGACTAAAATCAGCCCTTTTTCATCGGCTATCCGAGGCAAATCGGGCTTAATAGTCAGCCAAGAGAAAGCGTTGCCGCTATAACCATGCAAGAGATAGACTACCGGACAAGCCGAAGCCTCTGCCCCTTTGGCAATCTCAGGTACAATCACCACCACTTCTACTTTTTTATTCATCGACGGACTTTCCACCATCAACGTATCAATTTCTGCCGCCCGAACCACAGGCACAAAAAGGGTTAATAACCCCAAAAATAACCAACGTTTACACTTCATTGTTTTACCATCCATTTTTTTTAAATACCACAAGATTAATTTGATTAAACCTTATTCAAATAACTTTTTAACGCCTCAACATACGCTTCCATCGCTTTTCGTCCTTGAGGAGTCATGGAGCAAACCGTACGCGGCTTCTTTCCTACAAACTCTTTCTGAACCTTTATATAACCGGCTTCATAAAGTTTATCGACCTGCACACTCAGATTGCCAGCCGTAGCCTTCGTCTTCTCTTTTAGATAGACGAAATCGGCCTCTTCCACCGAGATTAAAATAGACATCACGGCTAAACGGAGCTGAGAATGCAGCAAGGGATCTAACTCTTTGAACATTGTTTCATTTTTTGATTTAAAAGATGTCCTGGTACCACTTGCATAATGACAAAGATGGCAGCAAAGACTAGTAATTTATCGGTCGTGTGCATAAATAGCATGAAAAATGAGAGCACAATGCCTGCTGCACCGCAAAAAGCCAAAGGTTTATATTTCGAAACCAAACCGCTGATGGTTGTTGCCATGCCCATCAATAAAGGAATCATAAATAAGATATCAATAGCCAACTTAAAAGAACAACAAGACAAAAGAAAAGCCACTATCCCAAAAACCATCCAAACGTGTTTTGTGACCCGATCAATGTAATTAATCACTCCCCGGTTTTGATCTTTGCGACTAAAGAAAAGCGTTAAGGGCATCCCTATAAGTGGCAATGCAAACCAAAGGAAATTAAGTTGCCACAGATGGGTTTGCCTATACAATAACCAAATCAGAACTGAGATAATGGCAGTGGTATACCCCCAAATCAATAAAGGATAAGCCGCATAACGTGCCGTACGATCTTGCGTTTCTCTAATCATCTGAGCGATCAGTTCTAAACTTTCTTGCCCTGAAATCTTCTTATCTTCCATTTTTTATTCATTTTAGTAAGAACCTATCCATCTATCTCAACGTTCGAAGAAGTCGGATAGGTTCTTAAGATAGTAAAAAAAATAATTATTGTTCAATTACAATGGGTTAATGACCGTTTAATCGGCTTTTTTCACTGGCCGACTGACTTTCAACCACCACTTTTTTTATCTTTTTGCCTTTATTAAAACTCCATGTCAACGAAACTTGAACCGTTCTTCCGCTACTGCCCAAATTATAAGTGCTCTCCGATGTGTAATTTTCCAAATGACTAAAATAAGAGCGGAACTGATTAAACACATTGTTCACCCCAACTTTAGCCACCAAACGACCATCGTTCCATTTTTTGCGCAAACTCAGATTCAATGTTTGATAAGAGTTGATGCCGCTATTCCCTGAATAAAGCCGACTAGAAGCACTGTATGCACAATCGATGGTGTAACTAGAAGGCAAAAAGAACGAGGCATTGGCATTCATAAAATAGAGGTAATGGCTCGCAAAATCACTCCCTTTATACATTTGAATACACTGTTTAACGCCAACAAAATTAGTCGTTAAGTTGAACCATGTCACCGGTTGCAACGGCAAAGTTGCTGCAACAAACCAATGGTTCTCTCGGTAATGGTTTTCAGAAGTGATGTATGCTACTTCTGGCTGTTTCGGATCTTGTTTGGCAAACTCTCGAATCAGATCACGATGCAGATTTCCCCCCACAGTCAAGGTGTAACGACGAAGATAAACCAACGTGGCACTGAAACGATTAATATAGGTGGGGCGCAATGACGGGTTCCCAATCTGATAACTATAATCTGATGTCTGAATGCGATTCGGATTAAGCGCTTTGAAAGCTGGACGTTCGATGTAACGAGCATACTGCCCCGTCACCATCCACTTCCTAGCTTGATCAAACGCATACGACACATTGACATGCGGAAACCAATCCCAATAAGTACGCTTCAAATGGTTAGTCCGATCATTCGTCTGTGTATATTCAGCACGTCCACCAAAGTTGACCGACCATAAATTCCAATCAAAACTATAAGTCAAGTAAGCCGCCCCGATATGCTCATTATAATCGAGTAGATAACTGTAATCAGGCTGACGTATCCATGTTTTATGATTAGCAAACCCTTCATAGTAAGCGTTGTCATCCATCCCTGTATACGTATACTTCACACCGAGATCTAAGAATGTTTTTTTCCACAACGCCTGTTTCCATGACAAATCGGACGATGCTATCTGATAATCAATAGCCGAACGAGACCGATACAAAGTATCCTGCGTTTTCTCCAAAACCTGCTGTGTAACCTCATAGTCATTCTCTCCATTAGAACCCTTCGACGTATAATCGGCTATCACTTTCAAAACCGATCCACGCTTATCGAGTTTATGCAAATAGTTGGCCGTAACCGAGTACATATTATACGCCTCATTCTGTCGGTACAAACCATGACTCTTGAGGTGAAACTGTGGGTCAATCAATTGCGACCGACTTTCTGAATCAAAGTCACGAGAGTTTCGAACATATTCCACTTCTGCCCCAATCTTATCACAATCATTAATGGCATAAACACTCCCAACTCTTATCGTTCCGTACTTAGCCGGTTGCTTCAGTACGGTCCTACTAGAAAAACTTTTAGAAGTCTGATAAAGACGATTCGCTTGCGATTCTCCACCATTTTCGGCCGTATGAGTTGCCGAGCCCGAAGCATACCAATCCCATTTACCCTGATGCCAATTCAGACTCCCCATCGGTTGGTAACGCTGGAAAGCATCGCCAAAATTCGTTTGCAAAGACAAACTACCCTGTACGCCCTGATCCATACGCCGACGCATCACAATGTAGATAACCCCACCCTGCATGCTAGCATCCTTATCAGCTCCAGTCATGGGCAACACCTCCACCCGCGAGATATCCTCCGATTTCAGCGAACGCAAATAACTGATCAACAAATCGTCAGACAGCTTAATCTCCCGATCATCCACAAACACTTTCGTTCCCGATGCACCATTAATAGCCACCCCATTATCGGACACCCAAACCCCTGGTGCTTCCTTTAACAGTTCAATACCATCCTTACTAAGAGCCTGAGGGACACGCAACACATACCTATCGGCTTTTCGTTCAATGGGCGAAGCCTGCACCACCACCTCTTTTAGTTGCTGAGTCAGTCGTTTAAGAGAAACAGTATCACGCCATGCTTGATGCAGGTTGACCGTTTTATTTAAAGGTTCATACCCCACACATTGTACCGTTAGTCGGTAAGTACCAGGATTTAACGGACAAGAAAACTCACCAGCCTCGTTGCTTATCACCCCCTTTTTCTGACTTTCCGAGCTCAATAACAAAGTGGCATATTCTATTTTCTCGCCATCCGAACCAAGCACACAGCCCGAATAAAGCACTTTCTTCGTAGGAACCTGCCCCCAAGCTAAGATAGCCACCAACGCCACAAACAGACTAAAAGACACTAAACGCTTCATCATTTTCAGTCATTAGCAGGGTAATACAACTTCACTTTCACACCCTCTCCTTCTTCTTTCAGCAGACAATTTTCTCTGGCATACCCCTCTGCTGGCCTTCCCTTATCATCCATTGCCATTTTCCAATCGCCATCCTCATCATGAAAGACAGACAGCAAAAATGTTTTAGACGGCACGTTTTCTAAAACCACCGTCACTGAACCTTGCGATGCCTGAGCCATGCCATAAATAGGCTTCGACTTCTCATCAACTTGTGCCATCACCATGATACTTCCTTTAGCATTCCGAATACCACGTACATCGACTGTGACCCTTTGTGCATACCCGATGAACTGAACACCAAGTGCAACCAATACAACTAAACTTAAACGCTTCATCTCTTAATCCTCCTATAACTACAAACATTAATAAATTGGTTTATTTTATAAACTAACATTGGAATAAAAAAACAAGGAGTTGCGCCATCTCACTTGTTCGGGAGCAAATATAAGTAGTTTATTTTATAAACCAAACAAAAATAGAAAAAAAAAT
Source organism: Bacteroidia bacterium (assembly GCA_009929715.1). Lineage (GTDB taxonomy): Bacteria > Bacteroidota > Bacteroidia > Bacteroidales > Bacteroidaceae > Bacteroides. The sequence continues at coordinate 10,484 of RZZX01000073.1, read as the reverse complement.
CTCCCTACTTTAAAATCTAAAGTAGGGAGAACCAATCATTTATATAAAAAAGCATTATGAAAAATCCTTCAAATCTTCTTTCAATCGCTTACGAACAAAGAACAAACGGCTTTTCACTGTTCCGATAGGTAGATTTAATTTCTCCGCAATCTCTCGGTACTTAAATCCAGCCACAAACATTTGAAATGGGCGTTTCATCTCCTCCGGTATAGAGTTAACTATTTTATAAAGTAATTTCATGTCATACACAAATTCAAAGCGTTCAGTATCCTCAGCATCACCTTCGAATAAACCTCTTCCGGTCATCGAATAGGTATTCTCAATAAGTGTATTTTCTCTAACCGTGCGACGGTAATTATTCACGAATATATTCCGCATAAGCGTATACATCCATCCTTTTAAATTAGTAGTATGGGTAAATTTCTGCTGCTTATCTAAAGCGAGCAAAACAGAGTCTTGAACTAAGTCATTTGCAGTGTCATAGTCTGCAGTAAGTTTATATGCAAAGCGATGCAAATCTGGTTCGATCGCTAAAATTCCTTGAGTAAAATCAACCTTCGTCATAATCATTCTATTTATATCGTTTCTTACACTGCAAAGGTCCGCTTTTTTAGAGACAATATAAATAGCAATTTATCCGCAATAGTTGGCCTTTTTTCCCTTTCCCCCTTTTTTAGACTCTTTTAAGGATTACGTTTACAAAGCTGTTGTTTTGTTTTTTTTATAAAAAATAAAGAGACTATAAGAGCCTCAAAAGGTCTTACAGTCTCTTTATCTTAAAAAAAGTCTAAGGAATTAACTTCTTCTCTTATTAGAACGTATAATCGAGTCCCACACCGAACACTTTATTAGTCCGTGTAAAAGCATCACTCCCTGAAAGACCTGTTCCATTATAACTCTTCGACACCTTATTATATGTTTCATAGTTAGTCCAGAAGTAAGCCACATTCAATTTCAGATTCTCAGCTAAATAAAATCCAGCACCAAGACCATAAGAATAGGAGCTAACAGCAAAGCTTAAATCTGTCTGATAGTTGTCTGTCACACCATACTCTGTCCGTTGCATACCGGCACTCACTTGCGCCCAAGGACAAACATCCCACTCTAAGCCGGCCAAATATTCATTCGTTCCATGATCAACAAAATTGCGTTTATCGACTAAATTGCCGGTAGAAGGATCCACCACTGTAGCCATCTTAGCGTGCGTATCAAAGAAATGGTGATAACCCACCGATCCCCGAAGAGTCGGTAAAATTCGATAAGAGACGCCAACGGTCAACAGACTCGGTATATCATGCGGTGTATTCACCCCATCGCGATAATTAGCAAACTTATCTTTTTTAGGATCGCCAGTAGAAGCTGGCAATGTACCTTTCGTCTTATTCTCTACATTCAGTTTCGTATTAAACTCATACTTCACACCTACATTCCATCTCCCCATTTTGAAGTCGGCCCCGATAATCGGAGTCACACCCCAGCCAGATTGCTTGCAGTCCAACTCAAGGTCGGCCGTTTTCTCGGCAACCGCCTCAGCTGTTTTAGCCAAAGTCAAATACTTGATATAATCGGCCGAACCTACTGGAAAATTTGCAGCAGCCGCAGCAGCATCCGAAGCCATCTTTGTAAATGTTGCATTCGCATTGATCAACGCACCACCACCAATATTGGTTTTAATATCCTTCAAATACCCATAATAGCTATTATTCACATAATTAAAACGCGCTCCTCCAAAAACCGATAAATAGTCATTTATCTTATACGTCGCTCCTAGTTGAAGCCCAAAGATATACTGCTTACCCTCCATGAAACTATTCACCGAATAACTGGTTGTCTGAAATTTATCTTTAAGCATCAAAGGCAACATAGCCACTGATGATTCAAAAGAACCCAACCCTTCATTAAAGGTTGCTTTCCCACCACCGCCGGTGATAGCAAAATTGCCCGAGAACGTCCAATCACCTTTTTTATAGGCAGCAAATAAACTTGGGATAAAAGGCACCGATGCTTCCCCCTTATAAATCTTAGTCTGATTACCACCAAATCCTGCAAACGGTGCAAATGTCGACGTGATAGTTCGCGTTTGGAACGCACTCTGTCCATTGAACGAAAGATGGAAGCCGTCTTCTATAAAAGCAAGTCCTGCCGGATTAGAATAGACAGCATCTATTTGTGTAGAGGCATCACGGGCCAACATTCTCAAAAATAAAACATGTTGGTTGGTATTTGTCAAAAGACCACCAGCGAATGTTGAAATTGAAACTAATAACAACACAAAGCTAATTAAAGATAATTTTCTCATTTAGATTAATTTTAGTAATTTCGGGCGCAAAGATAACACAAAACTGCACAGCACAATTACAAATGTGCATTATTTTTCAAAAGAAGAGTTGTTTCATTTGAAATCACAACTGTTTCTAACGAAACATGCCACAAAAAGTCATTTCCAACCAAGAACAAAAAACAGCCAACAAGCGTTATGATATAAACTAAACAGTAGAACATCAATATTTAAATTATGGCCTATACCATTACCTTTTTTGGGTCTAAACCCTACGATGAAGCCTCATTTACGGAGAAAAACAAAGCCTATGGCTATGATTTACGGTTTTATAAAGGACATCTTAATAAAAACAACCTCATCTTATCACAAGGATCGGATGCTGTTTGCATCTTCGTGAACGATTATGCGGATGCTGAAATCTTACAAGGATTAGCCGCCAATGGGGTGAAGCTTCTGGCTCTCCGGTGCGCCGGGTTCAACAACGTAGACCTAAGTGCAGCGGCAGCAGCAGGCATTACAGTAGTCCGAGTTCCTGCCTATTCACCCTATGCCGTAGCCGAATACACTGTTGCGCTCATGCTCACTTTAAATAGAAAAATCCATCGTGCCTCATGGCGCACCAAAGATGGCAACTTCTCTCTACACGGATTGATGGGCTTTGACATGCACGGCAAAACAGCTGGCATCATCGGCACGGGTAAGATAGCCCGAATCCTGATTCATATCTTACGCGGATTTGGCATGAACGTCTTGGCTTATGATCCATATCCCGACCATAACTTCGCTAGGGAAGAGAAAATAGTCTACACCTCACTCGATGAGCTATACCACAGTTCGGACGTGATATCCTTGCACTGCCCACTCACTGAGCAAACGAAATATATCATCAACGACTACTCGATCAGCAAAATGAAAGAGGGGGTGATGATTATTAATACCGGGCGTGGACAGCTGATCCACACCAATGCCCTTATAGAAGGTCTAAAAAATAAGAAAATAGGTTCGGCTGGACTTGATGTTTATGAGGAAGAGAGTGAATACTTCTACGAAGATAAATCGGACAAAATTATCGACGACGATGTTTTAGCACGGTTGCTCTCCTTCAACAATGTGATTGTCAGTTCTCACCAAGCCTTCTTTACCAATGAGGCTCTATCGAACATTGCCGACACCACTCTGGCTAACATCCGGGACTTTATTCATCAAAAACCGCTTATTAACGAAGTCAAACTATAAACAACTTCCCAATTATCAATCATTCAAATCGGGACCAATTTCTCTTCTATTCAAATCGAAGAGGAGTTGGTCCCGATTTCATCTCTTTATTTAAGCACGCTTTATTTAGGTTTTTTCTTGCAATCACGAATCATAATACGTAATATTGCATCACAAAATAGATAAATAATCTTATAATACACCAAACGCATACCATTATGACTAAATTATCAGCCTTTATATTGGCTCTATTAATCACAAGTTTTCCTTTGATGGCGCACACCTCTCTTTCGACGGATGATGACGATACCAGATACCTGACCGGAGCTGTTCCTGAAGTGGATGGGAAAGTGGTCTTTTCAAAAGAGTATCAAATACCCGGAATGACCCAAGAAGCTATTTACACCCACCTCATGAAGTGGATGGATAAGCGATTGAAAGAGAACAAAAACGCTCATAGCCGTGTGGTCTTTTCTGATGAGAAGGAGGGCACCATAGCTGGCGTAGGAGAAGAGTGGATGGTGTTCAAATCGACTGCACTCTCACTAGATCGCACGCAAATTAACTACCAACTAACAGCCTCTTGCGAGCCAGAGAAGTGTCTGCTCAAAATAGAGAAAATACGCTTTACTTACCAAGAAAAAGAGAAATATACCGCTGAGGAGTGGATTACCGACCAATATGCTCTCAACAAAGCAAAAACTAAATTGGTACGCGGATTGGCCAAGTGGCGTAAAAAAACAGTCGACTTCACTGATGATCTCTTTAAAGAAGTGACTGTGGCTTTAGGAGAATCACTCCAACAACTAGAAGCACCGGAAAAAAAAGAGAAACAAACAGCGAGACAGGAAGGCCCCATCGTCATACAAGTGGCTCCACAAAAGGTTCAGACAACGGCAGTAGCAACTATACCAGAGATCGGTAAAGAGTCTGCAGAGATGCCTGGCTATACCGAAGTGGATCTTAAACAGATTCCTGGAGAGATCTTTGCATTAATGGGCAGCAGCAAGCTAGTTATCAGTATCGGACAAGATCAATTCAACAGAACGACTATGACAGCTAATGCCGGTGGAGCTATCGGCTATCAGTCTGGCAAGGCAGTAGCCTATTGCTCACTGTCGCCCGAACAGCCAACGGAAGCGATAGAGAAGGCAGAGACTTATACGTTATTACTCTTTGCCCCTGAAATGAATCAGCCCAAAGTCATTATCGAATGTCGGAAGTTCGCAGCACAAGCACCTCAAACCGGACAAGCCAAAACCTACGTTGGCGAAATTATTAAACTCTTGATAAAGAGATAAAACGGCATCAAAACGATACCCGATAAAAAAAGATACTGCCTCTTTCTATGCAAAGGCAGTATCTTTTTTTTAATATAATAGCGGCGTAAACACTGATAAATGAAACAAGTAATTTCCGTTATCTTTATCTATTTATGTCTATTCGCCCTTTTCTTTCGTATATCGGCTTTCATCTTGGCCGCACCCGATCCGTGTGTCCCACGAATATAGGTTGCCTTCTTAGCCTTAGTTTTCACTTTCGGTTCTTCTTTCGGTTTATCCTTCTTGCCTTTAAAGACAATTCCCCCCATTATCGCATCTTCTAAACTCATATTGTTTCTGTTAAATTCACATTTACGGGTACAAAGATAGTCATTTAGCGCGAATTATCTATCTTTGCAAGCTCAACAAAAAAAAATATCCTATGAAAACGACTGTTTTGGAAGTCGATAAAGACCCTATGGGGGCAGCAATAGCCGATTATTTCAACCAACGAAGAAGTGATAAGTTGCGTGTGTTCTCTTCTCAATTCGATGAAGACGAGATACCCGTGAGCCAACTTTTCCGGACTAAACAAACCATGCCTCTGTTGGAACGCACCGCCTTACAGCTGGCCAAAGGCCGTGTACTCGACGTTGGTGCCGGTAGCGGTTGCCACGCCTTGGCTCTACAAGAAGCAGACAAAGAAGTCTGCGCCATCGACATCTCTCCACGAGCTGTGGAGGTGATGAAAGCCCGCGGTATAAAAGAGACACAGTTAGTCAACCTCTTCGACGAAACCTTCGACGAGACTTTCGACACCATCTTGATGCTTATGAACGGCTCCGGCATCATCGGCAGTCTGAATGCCATGCCCGATTTCTTCCGGCGCATGAAGCGTTTACTTCGCCCAGGAGGTTCCATTCTGTTGGACTCAAGCGACCTCCGTTATCTCTTTGAGGACGAAGACGGTAGTTTCCTGATCGACCTAGCTGGCAGCTACTATGGAGAGGTCGATTTCCAGATGCAATATAAAGAGATTAAAGGCGATGCGTTCGACTGGCTATACGTGGACTTCCAAACACTCAGCTTCTATGCTTCCGAATCTGGATTCACAGCCGAGCTGATAAAAACAGGGAAACATTACGACTATTTAGCGCGAATAACCCACCAAACGCTCTAAAAAAACGCCCTAACATCCTGCCATCGGGTGGTGATCAGACACATCGTATCATCACCCCGATGGCAGAACAAGAACAGACAATAACCATTTTTATCGACTCTTGCTGCTACTTCAGCAGTTTATCAATCTGCTCGACCAGCGAAACAAACTCCTGCTCGTTGTACAAGCGCGTCAGTTTCACGATTCGTCCTTCGCGATCGATCAAAACATTCCGCGTGATGCCAGATGATTTCACGGCATATTTCCCAAAAATATCCGCTCCCGGATCAAGCCCCAACGGATAGGTCACCCCCGTTGCCTTAGCAAAGCCTAGAACTTTTTCTAAAGGCTCATCCCGATCGATACCGATCAAAGCAAACCCGTCGTTCTCTTGATGCTTTTGCCAGATATCGCGCTCGATGAACGGCATCTCCTTACGGCAAACACCACACCAACTGGCCGTAAATTGCAGCATCACCACCTTCCCACGGAGCGATGAAAGGGTAACCCGCTTACCATCGGTCAGCACGACCGAGAAATCGGGAGCTAAATCGCCCACCCTAACAAGATACCCTGTACTATCGGGCTCAGCTGTCAATTCATCGGCCGATTCATACCCTGCTTCTACACTGTTTTCCAACATTTTTTTCTCACCACCCTTAAAGGAGTAGCCAACTATGCTAACTCCTAATAATGCGACAGTTACGACGCCAGTTGCTAATTTACTCATCTGTTTATACTCATTTATTCCAATTGCAAATATAAAAAAAGTAAAGGAACTTCTTGCAATTAAAAAAAGTTTTTCTACCTTTGCACCCGCAAATGAGAAACGCCTCTTTAGCTCAGTTGGCCAGAGCACGTGATTTGTAATCTCGGGGTCGTTGGTTCGAATCCGACAAGAGGCTCAAAAAAAACGATAACAAGTTTTGTTATCGTTTTTTTATTTCTATAAGCTGACCTTACGACAAGAATAATTCTAAATCTTCATCGACAGTCGTGATACCGCTAATCCCAAAATTCTCAACTAAAACTTTCACGACATTAGGCGAGAGAAAAGCTGGAAGCGTAGGACCTAAATGGATGTTCTTCACCCCAAGTGACAACAAGGCAAGTAATACAATCACGGCTTTCTGCTCATACCAAGCAATGTTATAAGCGATGGGCAACTCATTGATATCGTTCAATTGGAAGATCTCTTTCAACTTCAAAGCAATCAAGGCCAATGAATAGCTGTCGTTACACTGTCCGGCATCAAGCACACGCGGAATGCCATTGATATCGCCCAATGGCAACTTATTATAACGGTACTTGGCACAACCTGCTGTCAGAATAACCGTATCCTTAGGCAATCGTTCGGCAAACTCGGTGTAGTAGCTTCGTCCTTTCATACGACCATCGCAACCTGCCATCACAAAGAACTTACGGATAGCACCCGACTTCACGGCTTCAACAATCTGATCGGCCAAAGCAAACACCTGAGCATGTGCAAATCCACCGATAATTTCACCTCGTTCGATCTCTGTAGGAGGCTGACAGTGCTGAGCATGAGCAATCAAAGCCGAGAAATCTTTCGCCCCGCCAACCGGTCGATCGGCAATATGCGTAAAACCGCTAAACCCAGAAGCCCCTGTCGTATAAACTCTATCGGCATACGAAGAGCTGGCACGAGGTGGAACAATGCAATTGGTCGTAAACAGAATCACACCGTTGAACGATTCAAAATCCTCATGCTGACGCCACCAAGCACTTCCGTAATTGCCGGCAAAATGAGCATACTGCTTAAAGACAGGGTAGTAATGCGCTGGGAGCATCTCGCTGTGCGTATAGACATCAACTCCTGCATTTTGCGTCTGTTCGAGCAAATCTTGCAAATCGCGTAAATCGTGCCCGGAGATCAGAATACCTGGACGATGACGCACGCCGATATTTACCTTAGTGATTTCGGGATGACCATAGGCCGAGGTGTTCGCTTCATCGAGCAGTGCCATGGTCTTTACCCCATACTCGCCACACTGTAAAACCAAGGCTATGAGCTGATCGATAGGCAACTCACGGGTTGTGGCCACCAATGCTTCTTGCATGAACCGATGAATAGCCTCCTCTTCATGCCCTAAATTTGAAGCGTGTTCGGCATAAGCCGCCATTCCTTTTACCCCATAAATAAGAAGTTCGCGAAGCGATCGCACATCCTCATCGGACGTACTCAACACCCCAACTTTAGTGGCTTTAACTTCCATCTCTTCGAGCGTTGTAGGCTGCCAAGTGAGACAATCACAATCGGTACACTCCGCCGACTGAACGCCGGCAAGTAAGAGTGTTTCTTTCAACCGATCACGCCAAACAGCTGCATCACGCACACGCGTTACAAAACGTGCTTGATCGAAATTGGCATTCGTAATCGTCATAAAAAGCGACTCCATGACAAACCGGTTGGCCGCTTGCGGAACCACCTGACCACTCTCTCGCAACGCACCGGTATAGTGCGAAATACCTTTCAATAAGAACAACAATAAATCTTGAAGATTGGCCACCTCAGCTGTTTTTCCACAAACACCTTTTAATAGACAACCGCTGTTGCGGGCTGTCTCCTGACATTGAAAACAAAACATTCCACTCATATCGCATTGATTTTTTAGAACCCGTTGGGCTGCCATTCAGCACACGTCGACTGATCATTGGCTACACTAACGTGTCCGGTTATTATTCTATAAAAAAATCCTATTAAAAGACCCAAGACTCCTCTTTCCATTCGCCTTGCACCCCTATAATCACCTTTTTGATGGGAATCTTCCGGGCCGATTTTTGAAGAGCAAGTTGCGCCAACTTTAATAGTCCACTGCAACAAGGTACCTCCATCATGACTACCGTCAGCGTATTGATTCGCGCTCGGTCTATCAACTCAACCAACTTATCGACATAACTCTCCTTCTCATGATCCAACTTCGGGCAAGCGATGGCCAACTTACGATGCTTTAGAATAGTGGCATGAAAATCGGGATACGCAAAAGCCGTACAATCGGCCGCCAAAACCAAATCAGCTTGCTCAAAATAAGAGGCTTGAGGATTAAGAAGATGCAACTGCACAGGCCAGTGAGTCAGTTCAGAAACAGCTCCACCTCGTTGCCCGCCAATAGATGAATCAGGCACCCGCTTAAAGCTTCGAGCCTGTGTACCCGGGCAGCCACACGCTAGCTGAACCGGATTTGCGTCACGAACCGTTGGTTCCACCCGCCTCTCTTCGACCGCCACCCCTTGCTGTTTCAAGTAACGCAATCCCTGTTCCAAATAACCCACCTCGCCATGAGCTTTCAAATGAGCCAGATGAGCAGCAATAGTCGTAGCCCCCTTCGGAATCATCCGTTTCATCACAGCCACCTCATCATATGGCTCTGCCTCCCGCTCTTCGATAGCTATCGCCCCCACAGGACAATCTCCCACACAAGCTCCCAAACCATCACAATACAATTCACTCACCAAACGAGCCTTGCCATCGATTAACTGAAGAGCTCCTTCGTGACACCCCTCAACGCAAAGTCCACAACCATTGCACAACGACTCATCAATATGGATAACCTTTCTTTTCATAACCAGCGCCTCTTTTAAATTTAGAACAAAAGTAAGCCCTATCACGTTAGAAAAGCGTAACATTTGTTACACGCCCCCATTTTATTAAAAAAAAGTTCTAATTTTGTTTTCGATGAACGTAAAAAACGAAGCTCATGATACCACAAGACCTCTTCTTCTTTTGCAGTACCTGCCACCAACGGTCGGCCGAGAACCCCAGCCGATACCCCTGCACCTTGGCTCATCAAGTTAAGACTTATCCCAAAGGCACCCTCATCGCTCGTCAAGGCGATCTGGTGAAACACCTCTTTTTACTCTCGAAAGGAAAGGTACGCACAGAGATGCTTTCCGATTCAGGTATCGCCCTTCCCATCGAAGAGATCAGTGCCCCTTACCCCTTGGCAGCTGCTTTTTTATTTGCCGACAATAACCGCTTCCCGGTAGAAGTCATAGCCCTCGAGGAGGTCGAAATACTCCTTATCAGTCGGGCTACTATCGAAGAGCAGATGAGAACTTGCGTCGGTTTTCTTCGCGGATTCATGGCCTTCAACGCCAATCGGACAGAATTCCTATCCGAACGCCTCAAATTCCTTTCACAGAAAACCATCAAAGGTAAAATAGCCTACTACCTCTTAAAAATAGAAAAAGGAGGTTGCTTTGAACTAGACCGGAGTATAGCCGATTTAGCCGACTATATGAGCGTAGAACGCCCCTCTCTCTCACGTGCTTTTTCAGAATTGGTACGCGACGGCATTATCGAACTCAAAAACGGGAAAGGCAAAATAAAGCAGTTTAATAAACTCAAAGGATAATGGCAAGTGCCACAACAAGTACCCTCTATTTCTTTAATAGACCAACGAACTGCTGTTTTTATTCAACGTCTCGATTCATCAAACTTACTTTTCTCATGTACCAATTGAAGCACTCCTCTGAGTAAAAAACGGACCGCTCCCTTTCACCAAACGGACCGCTCTGTTTGACCAAAGGGACCGCTCCCTTTCAC
>RZZX01000072.1 GCA_009929715.1 Bacteroidia bacterium | reverse complement strand
AAATATACGATGCTATTATCAACAGATCTGAGGAGCTGGGCCATATATGCGATATTTACAAATTAAAACTGGCAAGTTGAACTTGCGAAACTTGAATATTTTAATAATTATTGGAATAATCCATAAAACATATAAGTATGAAGAATAGTTTTAGATTATTAATTATCACAATCTTATCAGTAGTATTGATATCATGTAGAACTGTAAAAGCACAGTGTGGTTTTACACTTATGCGTGATACAGTTACAAAAATGGATGTTTATCAAGTTGTTGATGAGTTTCCTAGTTATCCAGGTGGTGGAAGTGCTTTGCTACAATATGTGGGAAAGCATTATCGCGTACCTGAAAATGATGTGCAAAGTACATTCAATTTGACTTTTGTTGTTGATAAGACTGGTAAATTGAAAGGGGTCAGAATCCGCAAGAAAAACAGAAAGGAATATAGTAATGCTGATAATGCTATGATTAAAGTTTTTAATTCTATGCCTGCATGGAAACCAGGAATATGTAACGGGAAGAAGGTGAATGTTTTGCTGACTCAAAGAATAAATGTTCACTTAGAATAACACTATGTAACGCTTAAAAAATAACTTGGTACACATTATGACTGTTTAATGAGGGGGAGTGGGGAGTGTAATTCAAACTCTGTCTAATTTGTATTACCCTAGCAAACAGATTTCTAATGCTTTCTCTACCTAATCCCCATCCATAAAATGAAACCTTCTTTTTGCGGATAGGGATTATTTTTTATCCTTCTAGAGCGTTAACTTTACTGATGACCGACTTTAAGAAAGCCGACGGCAGGTTACAATAACAAACTCTTCTTTTTCGTTTCTCGATGAGTGCACGAGTTTATTCTCCAGGGTGTATCCCAGAGCTTCTCGCAACTCTCAAGTAGCGAGCACACTGATGGCAGCCGTATCTTTTTTCCAAAGAAGAGAAGGCCGTACAATCATCTGTTTTAAAACAAATGAAAGAAAGCGTATCCAAACGAAAAAAATATCAAATATGTCATTATCTTTGCACGTTGAATGAACACCTAATTTATAACTATTTTATGAAAGCAAAAAGGTTTGTATTCTGTTTGTTAGTGGTCACTTTGCTGACCGGTGTGTCGCTGATTTCTTGTGGTAACAGTTCGAAGGCGAAAGCGGATAAAGAGGTGATGGCCGGTGAGGAGAATTTCACCGCTTTCCTTCAGAAATTTACGTCGAGTGCAGCGTTTCAGTACACCCGTATTAAATTCCCTTTAAAAACGCCCATTACGTTGATGACCGACGATGGGAACAGTGAGCAGACATTTCCTTTTACCAAAGAGAAATGGCCACTGCTAGATAGTGAAACCTTGAAAGAGGAACGCATCACGCAGGAAGAGGGTGGCATCTACGTTTCTCGTTTCACACTCAATGAGCCGAAGCACAAGATCTTCGAAGCGGGTTATGAGGAGTCGGAGAATGATTTACGGGTAGAGTTCGAACTCTTGGCGGATGGTAAGTGGTACGTGACCGATTGCTATACTGGTTGGTATGGCTATGACTTGCCTATCAGTGAGTTGAAACAGACCATCGAACAGGTTCAGGAGGATAATGCGACTTTTAAAGAGATGAATCCTTAATTGTGCAGACCGGTCGGCTCTAAAGGAGCCTATTTAACCCTTTTCTGACGTTCGGGAGAGCTGCTTGAATGATTGTAGCCTGATTTTGTACGAAATGTGCCCCTCTTTTTCCCTAAAGAGGGGTTTCTTTGTCTTTAAATAAACTAACAGACTATTTAATCATTGCTTTATGGTGAAACGACACATGATTACACACAGATTATTCCTCTTGTTGGCCTGCATCGGTTGCTCGATGCTGCATGCGCAAGGGGTGAAAGATGCTCGGCTCTTTTCGTTCGAAGAGGGGAGCATGCCCTCATCTATTGAGGTGAAACACTCCAAGGTTTCGCTTACGGAGGCCCATTATAAGGAGGGTAAACAGGCCTTGAAATGGAGTTTCAAACCTGGGGCGACACTGGCTCTTAAAACGCCTTTGCAGTTCGAACCTAAGGACCCTACGGGCGAGGACCTTTACCTCTCGGCGTTTATTGTGTGGGTCTACAATGAGCAGCCGCAAGATAAAACCGTTACCTTTCAGTTTTTGAAGGATGGTAAGCTGTGTACCTCTTTCCCGTTTGGAATCAACTTTAAAGGTTGGCGTGCGGCTTGGGTGTGCTATGAACGCGACATGGAGGGAACTCCTGAGGTAGGGATGAATGAGGTACGTGTGGTGGCTCCCGATGTGAAGGGAACGCTTTTCTTCGATCATCTTATTACGGCGATCAAGGTCGATGCTCGTCAGCAGACGGCCGACTGTCAGGTGCCGTTTGTCAATGCAGAGACGACCAACCATTGGCTAGTCATCTATAAACATTCGTTGCTGAAACCCGATCTGCCTCTGACGGCGGTAACGGCAGAAGATAAAACCGATATGTGGCGCATCGAAGAGCGTTTCCGGGAGATGCTTTATACACCAGGTAAGCTCTCTGATAAGGAGGTCGACGTTATTCGGCGGAAGTACGATTTCTATGGCATCACTTATTCTAAAAAAGGGGTGGTGAGCGGTCGCCCGATCTATTTGGTGCGTGCGGCAGAGGCTTATGAACGGATGATTCCGAACTGGGACAAGGACATGCTCACCAAGCAGGGGATCGAGATGCGTGATTATTTTGATTTGATGAAGCGTGTGGCTGTAGCCTATCGCAATGCTAAAGAAGAGCCGGTGAAAACCGAGATGAAGCGTAAATTCCTCGCTATGTATGACCACATCACCGATCAAGGGGTCGCTTATGGTAGTTGTTGGGGAAACATTCACCATTACGGTTACAGTGTGCGCGGTCTTTATGTCTCTTATTTCTTGATGAAAGAGGTGTTGGCAGAGGCAGGCAAGTTGCAAGAGGCCGAACGGACTTTGTGCTGGTACTCCATTGCCAATGAGGTGTATGAAAAGCCGCTAGTCAATGGCATCGATATGGATTCATTCAACACCCAGACTACCGGTCGGTTAGCCGGCATCTTGATGATGGCCGATACCCCCGAGAAGTTGCAATACCTTCAATCGTTTTCTCGTTGGGCCGATTATGGTTGTCGCCCGGCCCCGGGGCTTTCAGGGGCATTTAAATCCGATGGTTCTGCTTGTCACCACCGCAACAACTATCCGGCTTATGCGGTTGGTGGTTTAGAGGGTGCCACGAATATAATCTACCTACTGAGTCGTACCCGTTTTGCGGTATCAGAGTTGGCTCATCGTACGGTGAACAATGTCTTATTGACGATGCGTTTCTATTGCCATAAACTTCACTTCCCGTTGGCCATGTCCGGTCGGCACCCCAACGGCAAGGGCAAACTGATTCCCATTCAGTACGGCATGATGGCTTTGGCGGGTACCCCCGACGGACGGGAGGCGATTGATCCGACCATGGCGGCGGCTTATTTGCGGTTGGTCAGTGCCGAATCGAAATCGACCGAGGAGCCCGATTATCTGCCTAAAGTCTCTGGTAAAGCTGAGCAACAACTTGCCCGTTTGTTGGCTGCGAAAGGCTTCCAACCGGAAGCCGATCCGCAAGGCAATATCGCTCTGGGGTATGGCTGTGTATCGGTGCAACGACGGTCCAACTGGGCGGCTGTGGTGCGGGGACATTCGCGTTACCTCTGGGCGGCTGAACACTACTTGGGGCACAACCTTTACGGCCGTTATCTGGCTCATGGCAGCATGCAGCTCTTAACGGCACAACCGGGAGAGGTTGTAACACCAGTTACAAGTGGGTGGCGTGAAGAGGGGTTCGACTGGAGTCGCATCCCCGGGGCAACGGCTATTCGTCTGCCATTGGATCTCTTGCAGGCTCGTGTCTTAAACGTCGATGCCTATTCGGGTATGGAGGAGATGCTCTATTCTGATGAGTGGTTTGCCGGTGGATTATCACAACGTGGGGGCAATGGCAATTTTGGTATGAAGCTCCACGAGCATGATAAATACAACGGTTCACATCGGGCGCGCAAGTCTTATCACTTCTTGGGTGGTACCATTGTCTGTTTAGGTTCGGGCATTGAGAATCGTGTAGCCGATTACCACACAGAGACTACCGTTTTCCAACTAGCCGTAGCCGATCAATCGGAAAAGGCTTATTGGGAAAAGCCACAAAAAGCTGATCACGTTTGGATCGATCATCTGGGTACGGGATATTATCTGCCTGTGGCTGCTCGGTTGGAAAAGAATTTCCCCCAACACTCTCGTCGCCAAGACAGCGGCAAAGGCACCCAAGGTGATTGGGTCTCGTTGGTCATCGATCACGGCAAAGCCCCTCAAAACGGCAGTTACCATTATGCGGTTTGTCCGCAGAGCAACCTCGAAACGATGAAGGCTTTGGCAGCGCATCCTTCGTACCGAGTGCTTCAGAAAGACAGTCGGGCACACATTGTGGAATCCACCACTGAGAAAGCAATCTCTTATGTGCTTTTTGAAACCCCACAAAGCGAATTGCCCGGCGGATTATTGGCAAAGGCGGATACTGCTTGTTTGGTGATGATTCATCGGGAGGCCGACGATCAGTTACTGCTTACGGTAAGCCAACCGGATCTCGCACTTTACCGTGGTGCCAGTGATGAGGCTTTCGATGCCGCTGGCAAACGTCTTGAACGGAGCATCTATTCGCGGCCGTGGATTAACGAAGAGAGTCAGGAGATACCAGTAACGCTCACCATTAAAGGGCGTTGGGAGGTGGCCGAAACCCCTTCTTGTCGGCTTGTGAGTGCAAATGATAAGGAAACAGTTCTTCGTTTCACTTGCCGGGAGGCGGCAAGCTTTGAGGTGATGCTCACCCAAAAGTCTGGGCGATAGGCAACGGGTGTGTCATGGATTAAGGCTTTACAGGGAAGGAGTGAGAGATTGCTGTCTGTTGACGAACAGTTATCTCTCACTTCTTCTTGTTTGTGGTTGCTTTTCATGGTTTTCAATTCGAGGCTCTTATGCCTACAATCTCACACTACAAGCTATCGTGTATGAGATGAACTTGATTCCTTCGTTTAATGCTTCTTAGAACGAGAAGCAGGTGGTTGCCACGATTCGGTGGTTACAGATGGTATGCGTATTCTCCACTTCTCCGGTGTGCACATGGGGTGTACCATACGCCGCTGAACTAAGCGTGTATTCCAGGCCAAACGACCAATGGGGTAGGACGTATGAGAGTTCGCCACCCACCGTGGTCAGCTGATCGATATGGAGACCCGTACCGTATGCTTGGAAGGTCGATACTTCGGTGTCGGTTGCCGTACCCAGGTTTTTGGCATAACCGATGAAGAGACCCGGTCGCCACTGTTTGCCGTAGACCACATTGATCCACGAACTGGAGAAGGTTATCGGGGTGTAGCTCTGTTCCACACCGTTTCCTTCGACCGCTTTCACGGCAAAGCCGCCCAACATACATGTCTGAGTCAGGTTCGAGCCTAAAACGCTCTTTCCGGCGATGAACCACTTTCCGGGCGTGTACTGTGCATGAGCTTCGTAAGAGAGGGCGTTGACCCGCTCGTTCACTTGATAGAGTTTATTATTGCTCTGGGCGTTCAGACGGGGCTTAATCGATAAGAACTCCACACCGACACCGGCTTGAAAATGGCCTCGGATGTAATCGATTCCGGCGAAGAGCTCGGGTAAACAGCCGTTCTTGAGGTACTCCTGACTCCGACCATTGGCTCCTTGCGACAAGAATTGCGACTGCCAAACAGCAGCGGCGGTGAGACGGAGGTGTGAGGAGGTGTATCGGTAGCGAATCTGTGGAGCCCGACTAAAGGGTTGGAAGGGCGCACCGGTCGATAGGTTCTGTACACGTGGATAGACTTCGCCAAAGAGCGGATGCCAGGTCTGTCCCACGAGAATGGCCGATTTCCCCCAGTCGAGGTTGAAATAGGCGTGGCGCAGGCGGAGCGTAGAGAATCCGCTACCCGATCCGCGAAAGTCGACCTCTACCTTTGCTGAAGCATCGGCATTGAAGAGCCTCGGTGCTTTGATGTCGGCACCTAGGCGACTATACAGTAAGTAGAAATTGCTATTGGCCGTGCCGTTTAGATCTTGCCCGGTGTGATCGTACTGCTCATCCTTCGGGAAGAGTTGAAACAGCCCGTCGACCATCTCCTCATTTTGTCGGCTGTTATAGAAGAAATCGGTACGGATCTGACCGTATAGCTTATAACTGAACTCTTTTTGTTGGCCCCAAAGTGAGCCGGTGAGAACCACTAATAGGGTTGCTACAACTAATTTTTTATACATTCTATGATAAGTTTAAAGACTAAATATCGGATTCGGTAGCCATGAAGCCGCGCCAGAAAAGGGCCACAGCTTGTTCGTATTTGGGCAATGAGCTACTTTTACGTATCGCTTTGTGAAGCTTCGACGGCGCATCGGGAAGCAGGTACTCCCAGAAATTCTTCATCTTTAGAAGAAGTTGTCCGTCGCCCCCTTCGAGTCGGTTTTGGTAATTCTCGAACACCTCGTCGTGCAGTGCTCGCAACCGTCTGGTTAGCTCCTCGCACTCCAGTGCTTTTCCCTCTTTATAGGCTAAGGCTAGAGCTGGGTTGCCCAATAAGCCTCGGCCTATCATGAATCCCCCCAGTTTAGGGAAGCGTTGTGCCAAGTCGGTGAGCTGGTCGACCGTGTGCAGATCGCCGTTATAGATCACCGGATGGTGGCATGCTTCGTAGAAGGCTTCGAAATGTGCCATATCGACCTCACCTTTATACTGCTGCTTACCTAAACGTGGGTGCAGACAGAGGTGTTTAAGCGGAAGCTCGTTAAGCAGTGGTAGCAACGAAAAACTCTCCTGTGGGTCTTCAAACCCCAACCGCATCTTGACGGAGAAGCGAATCTCTGGGTGGCGGTTCACTACTTGGAGAAGGGAGGCTACCTCTTCGGGATAGGGAAGTAGTCCCGATCCGTAGTGGCGTTTGGTGAGCAGCGGGAACGGACACCCTAGGTTGAGGTCCACTTCTTGGTATCCTTTTTCGATGAAAAGGGCCAAAATCGTCTCTGCTTGCTCTGGCTTAGAGGCGATGAGTTGGGGTACCAAATGGGGTACATGGTTGTTCTCTGGACTCACATCCCGTACATCTCTGGATCGGAAACAGCTTTTTTCCAACCGGACGAAAGGGGTGTAGTAGCTCTCTACGCCACCGAAATGAGTGGCATGTGCATTGCGGTATATCGCCTCTGTGCACCCCTGTAGGGGGGCAAAAAAGAGTGGCAGTGTGTGATGCTTTGGCATATTTTGTCTATTTTTGCAGCAAAAATACGCTTATTTTCCTCAAAGAACATGCTAAAAGAACTATTTTGTATTATTTCTGAATGGATTAATCAGGTCGCTGTCTGTTTACCTCCTTATTTTTGTGCGACTAAAAAATAAAAACCTCTTTTTATTACTAAAAAACTAAATTAATTATGCAAATAGCTAAATTAAGATGGTTTCTATTGCTCTCTTTCTTGTGCATAGGAATCATTGTTAAGGCTCAGGTTAAAGTGACGGGTGTCATTACAGATGGCACCGGTGAGGGGATGCCCGGTGTGAATATCACAGTGAAGGGGACTACCATCGGTTCTATTTCGGACCTGGATGGTAAATTTATGGTCAGTGCACCGAATAAGTCGAGTGTGTTGGTCGTCTCTTTTGTGGGATACAAGAAGCAAGAGATTAAAGTGGGCAACCAAACGTCTTTGATGATTAAGCTTGAAGAAGAAGCGACAACGCTTGGTGAGGTGGTGATCTCTGCCGGTTATACCGAGGTGAAGAGACGCGACTTTACGGGAGCAGCCGGTAAGGTGAACCTTACGGATATGATGAAAGCACCGGTGGCTAGCTTCGACCAAGCATTGGGCGGACGCATCGCGGGGGTGCAGGTGTCGTCCAACGAGGGGGCACCGGGATCTACCTTTAATATTGTGGTACGTGGTAACAACTCGCTCACACAATCGAACTCTCCGCTTTTTGTGATCGATGGGTTTCCTACTGAGGATGCCAATTCGGCTGCTATCAATCCGGCCGATATTGAATCGATGGATGTCTTGAAGGATGCTTCGGCTACAGCTATCTATGGAGCACGTGGTGCCAATGGGGTGGTGATTATTACCACTAAAAAAGGGGCTGCCGGTAAACCGACGGTGGCGTATAATGGGAGCTTCAGTGTGCAGCAGATTATCAATAAGATTGATATGATGAATGCGTATGATTTTGTGAAGTTGCAATCTGAAATTCGTACGCCGGGCGATATGAAAACGTCTTATTTTGAACCGATCATGGTGAATGGTACGCAGATTGAACGGAATTTGGATTATTACCGGAATATCAAAGGGTACGATTGGCAGGATGAGATCTTCCGCACGGCTTATACGCATAACCACTATGCGTCATTGACTGGGGGAACGAACGGTACGCGTTACAGTGCTTCGCTCTCTTATATGAACCAACAGGGGGTGATTATGAACTCGGACTTTGAACGTTATCAGGGGCGTGTGAGCTTGGATCAGAAGATTAATGAGAAGGTGAAATTGAACTTGAACGCCAATTATACACGGGCTATCACGAACGGTACTTCACCGTCGAGCACGGTATCGGGGGCTACGAGTAGTTTGATGTATAGTGTGTGGGGGTATCGCCCGGTGACTTGGGATGATACGGACTTGCTTAACTCGCTTTATGACCCGGCTGTGGATGGGGCGAATGATTACCGCTTTAACCCGATCTTGTCTTCTAAAGAGGAGTACAGAAAACGGATTGAAGATAACTTATCGGCCAATACGTTTATCGAATATTCTATCTTGAAAGGCTTGAAAGCGAAGGTGTCTGCAAGTTATAAATTAAGAAATGTGACCAACGAATCGTTCAATAATTCTAAGACGCGCTACGGTAACCCGAGCCGTTCGGAAGGGGTGAATGCTTCTTTGAAATTGAATGAGAACCGTTCTTGGTTGAATGAGAATATCTTGACGTATGTGAAGACGTTCAAGAAGAAACATAGCGTGAATGCGTTGTTGGGTATGACGTTCCAAGGGGATTACAGCAAGTATTACCGCATGGATGTACAGCAGATAACCAACGAGGCTTTGGGCATGAGTGGATTGGATGAGGGTACACCTAAGTTGATCGAATCGGCTTTGTCGGAATCGAAATTGATGTCTTATTTGGGACGGGTGAACTATAACTTTGATGGTAAATATTACCTGACTGCCTCTTTCCGTGCCGATGGCTCTTCTAAATTTGTCGGTAAGAACCGGTGGGGGTATTTCCCTTCTGGCTCAATGGCCTGGAACTTTAACCGTGAGAAGAAGGTGAAGGAGATGGCGAGCTGGTTGAGCACAGGTAAGTTGCGCTTAAGCTGGGGGTTGACTGGTAATAACCGGATCTCTGACTTTGCGGCGTATGCGAAACTTTATTCAAGCATCGATACGGAATATGCGTTTAATAACAGCTATTTCCCAGGCTATGCGTTGAGCTCTTTGCCTAATAAGGATCTGAAGTGGGAGACAACGGAGCAAACAAACTTAGGGGTGGATCTGGGCTTCTTTAATGATCGGATCAACGTGGTGTTGGATGTGTATCACAAGCTGACACGTGACTTGTTGCTTAATGCCGACTTGCCGTTTACTTCGGGTTTCTCTTCGGCGTATAAGAACATCGGTAAGATGCAGAACCGTGGTTTGGAAGTAACCATCGATACGAAGAATATTGTGAAAAAAGAGTTTACGTGGAGTACGAACTTTAATATTTCGTTCAACCGTGGGAAGATTGTGGATTTGAATGCCGGACAGGAGACGTTGTTGAGTACGGTTTCGTTCGATAATGGGTATCAGACGCCGTCGTATATCGCTCAGGTAGGCCAACCGGTGGGGTTGATGTATGGCTTTGTGTATGACGGAACTTATAAATACGATGATTTTAACCAAACAGCTTCGGGCGATTATGTGTTGAAACCGACTGTGGCGAATAATGGTGGCGACCGGAGTGTGATTAAACCGGGTACAGCCAAATACAAGGATATCAACGGTGATGGCGTTGTGAATGATAACGACCGGACGATTATCGGACGTGGACATCCGTTGCATACGGGTGGGTTGACAAATAACTTTACGTATAAGAACTTTGACTTGTCGGTTTTCTTGCAGTGGTCTTATGGCAATGATGTGATCAATGCTAACCGCTTGCTCTTCGAAAATGGCGAACCGAAAAGGGATACGAACATGTTTGCTTCTTATAATGATCGCTGGACACCGGAGAATCCGATGAGTAACATTCCTGCCGTGCGCGGACAAGGACCGAAGGTGTTCTCTTCTCGGGTTATCGAAGATGGCTCTTACTTGCGTCTGAAAACGGTTTCTCTAGGGTATAACGTGCCAACTTCTTTCTTGAAGAAATGGGCGCTCTCTTCGGCTAGGGTTTATGTGTCGGGCGAGAACTTGTTGACTTTGACGTCGTACTCTGGGTATGATCCTGAAGTGTCTGTGCGCCACTCGGCGTTGACTCCAGGATTCGACTACTCGGCTTATCCTAGAGCATACAACTTCTCTTTTGGATTGAATATCGGCTTTTAACCTTTAAATGATTGGATTGCAATGAAATATACTAAACTAATTACCGCTGTTACGTTGGGCTTAAGTCTAAGCTTGAGCTCTTGTAACTTCCTCGATACTGTGCCGCAAGATTTTGTGGCTCCGGAGAATTTCTTTAAGAACAAAGAAGAGGCTTTTATGTCGCTTACTACCGTCTACAACCGGTTGATGCGTCAGGAGGTCTATGGCAATACTTATCCGCTGATGGTAGCGGGTACGGACGATTTGGGTTACTATGACCGGAATACGGTGCCTATTGGTATCTTTAATAATAACATCAGTTCGAGCGATAATGATGTCTTGAAGATGTGGCAGAATCTTTATGAAGCGATTAATAATGCCAACTTCTTCTTGGAGCAGGTGGATCGCGTAGCCGATATGGACGGTGATACGCGCACGGTTTATAAAGGTGAAGCGAAGTTCTTACGGGCGTACTGTTACTTTTTGTTGGCTCAATGTTGGGGCGATGTGCCTTATTCTACCTCTTCACAGAAATCGGTTCTTGAGGTAGAGATTGCTAATTCTCCGCAAAAGACGGTGCTTGAGAACGTGGTGAGAGAGATGGAAGAGGCCGAAGGTATGGTGGGCGAGATCGATCAGGTACCGGCTGGCCGTATCAGTAAATCGGCTGTGCGTGGTATCTTGGCGCGTGTCTACTTGAAATTGGCCGGCTGGCCTCTCAACGGTGGGAAACCGATGTATGAAAAGGCGGCTTACTGGGCTAAACAGGTGAATAAAGAGCATAAACATCAGTTGAATCCGGAGTATAGTGCGGTCTTTACTTACTTGGCGGCGGATATGGTCGATACGAAATACCGGGAGTCTATCTGGGAGGCTGAGTATAAGGGTAACCGCCAGGATGCTCATTCCGGATCGGGACGTTTGGGTAATACCATCGGGATAGCCAATGGTGATGCGTCTTTGGAATCGGATGGATATTCTTATGGCTTTATCTCGTGTACACTGAACTTGTGGGATATGTACAACGATTTGGATGGCGACGGATTTGTGGATGCCGGATTTGAAGAGGGAAGTGAGAAGGAGGTGAATCACCCGGATGTGCGTCGCAACTGGAATATTGCGCCTTTCCGTTATGTGAAGAACTCTCAGAATAAATTTGTGAAAGGGGATTGGGGCTATAAAGGCCACGCGAAGGTGGACAATGATGGCAAACCGAGTGGAACGTTTACGGCAACTCAGTATGTGGAACGGAATGCGGGTAAGTATCGTCGGGAATATGAAAAGGTGTTGCCGCGTGATAAGAATCAAACACCGATCAACTTTCCTATTCTTCGCTATGCAGATGTGTTGCTGATGATTGCTGAGGCTGATAATGAGGTGAATAATGGACCTACAACAGAGGCGTATGAAGCGATTAATTTGGTTAGAAAGAGAAGTATCCAAGGGATAGCTGATGTGCAAAATATGTCTTATGAGGCGTTTAAACGGTTGGTGAAGGATGAGCGTGGACGCGAGTTGTGTTTTGAAGGGCTTCGCAAGTTCGACTTGATTCGCTGGGATGACTACCTCAGAAACATGAAGCAAGTGGCTATCAATACTGAAGATTCGCGTTGGGGAGCAGGTAAGAAGTTTGCCGTGAACTATGCGAATAACGCTTCTGAGCGTTACAAATGGTTGCCTATTCCTAACCGTGAGCTAGGATTGAATGGCTTGCTTCAACAAAACAAAGCTTGGAAATAAGAGTTGGACTTTAAAAAAAGAATGTAATGAAAAGAAATATCATTTTTGGAGGCTTGTTGGGCTGCGCAGCGTTGTTGACTGGCTGCGATGATTTGTCGCCCGAGGCTGTAGATTTTCAGGTGACTGCCAACAAGACGATTGTTCATGTGGGTGAGCCGGTGACTTTCTCATTCGATGGGAATCCGAATTTTATCACCTTTTTCTCGGGTGAAGAGGGACATAAGTTTGTTCATAGAAACCGTGTAGAGTTAGATCCGTCGGATATTGCCTCGTCTACGTTGTCGTTTACGGCCGATTCTAAATACGGTACGCAAACAGGTACGTTTAAGGTCTATTTGTCGAAAGATTTTCCGGGCTTGAGCTTGAAGAGTGCAGAGGCGGACAAGGCATTGATCGAATCGCACGCTTGGACGGATATGACGGAAGCTTGTGGTGTAGTCGATGGTAAGAAAGTGGTGGTGAAGGATGTCGATCTATCGGCTTATCAAGGGGGATTGGTCTTGGCTTTCCGCTTCTTGGGAACCACGGAGGCAACTCCACAACGGACCTTGATTATTACCGGCCTGACTATAAAGAATGAACTCAAGAACGGCAAGACGACCGAATTGAAAGGGAGCGACCTTAACTTTAACTGCTTCGATGTAACGCCTTCTAACCCCGATCACGATCCTTATAAGAAGGTGGTTTCGGGTTCTTTGATGGATGGTACTTGGAGTTTAATCAAGTTGTTGAGCAACAATGAGATTCAGATTCGCGGTGGTAAAGAGGGGTCGGCTACTTGGGCCAATAATGACGACTGGTTGATTGCAGACAAACTGCAATTGAATGCGTGTACACCGGATGCGGGCGAAAACATCAAAGATATCAGTCGCCGACTCTCGACCTATACTTATCTCTTCGAAAAGCCGGGTGTTTATACGGTGACTTTCTTGGCCGGAAATGCGTCGGTCGACGGACAGAAGAGTGTGGTTAAAGAGCTGAAGATCGAAGTGAAAGCAGCTGAATAATCAGACAACACCATATTCTACCTTAATCAATTAAATCTCCCCCAGGTCTTATTTTACATCTGATGTAAAGTAAGACCTTTTTTACTTTTTAAAAAATAAGTGTGATGAAAAAGATCTATTTTCTCTCTCTTCATGCTCTTTACTTTGAAGGCTTGGGCCGGTGAGGAGCTGACTTTGTTTTATAGGCAGCCGGCTAGTGACTGGAACCAGGCTTTGCCTATCGGTAATGGATGGATGGGCGGTATGGTTTTTGGCGGTGTGGAGCGCGAACAGGTGCAACTCAACGACAATACGCTGTATAGCGGCGAACCGTCGGTCAGGATTCCAACGGTCGATATCCAGCCGCAGTTTAAACGGGTCAGTGAACTGATTGCGCAAGGGGAGTATGCTCAAGCGCAGAAAATTATGGAAGAGAATTGGCAAGGGCGGTTACCGCAAAGTTACTTGCCTTTAGGGGACTTGTTCCTTGATTTCGATTATGGAGTGAAGCAACCGTTGGTGACGCACTATAAGCGTTCGCTCGATCTGAAACGGGCGCTCTGTTCAACCACGTATGAGGTGAATGGGGTGCGTTATACACGTGATTGGTTTGCTTCATACCCGGATAGGGTGATGGTGTGCCGCATCCGGACATCGGGAGGGGCGCCTATTCGTTTTTCTTTGTCGATGACTTCTCCTCACATCACGGCAAAGAGCACTTGCGTGGCTGGTGGCGGTTATCGTTTACAAGGACAGGCTCCGGGTTATTGTGATCGTCGCCCGAAGGAGTTGCTTATTAAAAACCGGCTGACGGCACATCACCCGGACTATTTTAAAGAGGGCCGATTGGTTTATGACAAGGCTTTGCTCTATGGCGATGAGATTGATGGGAAGGGGATGTTCTTTGAAGGGCGTGTGCAGGTACTCAAAGGCGAGGCTTCTGCTCAAGCGGGTGCCTTGCAGGTGGTCGGAAAAGGCGAGGTGGTCTTCGTGGTGACTTGTGCCACGAGTTACAATGGTTTGATGAAGAGTCCTTCACGGGAAGGGGCCGATTACGAACGGATGGTTAATGAGCGTGTCGAAAAGGTTTCTCATCAGAGTTATGTCGCTCTTCAGCGTCGGCATGAGGCTGATTACAGACGGTTGTTCGATCGGGCCTCCTTGACACTCTCTTCGGATCAGGATTATACGGCATTGCCCACTGATGAGCGGATTTTGAAGTTCGGAGAGCATCGGGACAATGGGTTAGCGGCGATGTTGTTTCAGTTTGGCCGTTACCTACTTATTGCCTCTTCACGCGAAGGCGGTCAGCCGGCCAATCTTCAGGGGCTTTGGAATGATCAGTTGGTTCCACGGTGGAACTGTGGATATACCATGAACATCAACACGGAGATGAACTATTGGCAAGCTCAACTCACCGGCTTGGCGGAGTGTGCGCAGCCTCTTTATCGACTCATCGAAGAGCTGTCGGTGACGGGGGCCGAGGTAGCTCAGAAGATGTATCACTTGCCCGGTTGGACGGCTCATCACAACACCTCTATCTGGCGCGAGACATTTCCGACCGATGGGGATCCGAGCTTCTCCTTTTGGTGCATGACTCCCGGATGGTTTGGTCGCCATCTCTGGGAACACTACCTTTTTACGGGCGATGAGGCTTTCTTGCGCCACCGAGCTTACCCGTTGATGAAAGGGGCAGCACAGTTCTATGCGGCTTGGTTGGTTCAGAATGAGCAAGGTTATTGGGTCACGCCGATCGGTGTTTCGCCCGAGAACATCTTCTTCACTCCGCAAGGTGAGCGGGCTGCGGTGAGTATGGCACCTACCATGGATATGGCCATCATTCGTGAGTTTTTCACCTTTACAGCTCAAGCAGCCGAAGTTCTGAAGGTCGATGACGCTTTTCGTCGTGAGTTGATTGAAAAACGCGATGGTTTATTTCCTTATCAGGTTGGCTCTAAAGGGCAGTTGCAAGAGTGGATGTTCGATTTTAAAGAGACTGAACCGCAACACCGTCATTTGTCGCATTTGTACGGCGTCTATCCGGGTTGTCAGCTGACTTATGCGCAGACTCCCGATCTGATGAAAGCGGTGCGTCGGACGCTGGAGTTGCGGGGCGACGAAGCAACAGGGTGGTCGATGGGCTGGAAAATTAATCTGTGGGCGAGAATGCACGATGGTGATCACGCGTATCAGATTATTCGCAACCTCTTTACGCCGGTCGACTTTGGTGGTGTGGAGCATACGGGTGGCGGACTCTACATGAATCTGTTCGATGCTCATCCGCCCTTTCAGATAGACGGCAACTTTGGTTATACGGCTGGTGTAGCGGAGATGTTGCTTCAGAGTCACGAGAACGAACTCCATCTGTTGCCCGCTCTCCCTTCGGCTTGGCCCGATGGTGAGGTGAAAGGGTTGCGAGCACGTGGTGGCTTTATCGTCGATATGGTGTGGAAGCATGGGCGTGTGAAGCGCGTACGTGTCGAGTCGTTGTTGGGACACTCGTGCCGCCTGCGCATCGGCAACAAGGTGGAAACGTTAGAGACCCGTCGTGGGGAAAGCTATACCTTCACTTACTGATAACACTCTTTTCTTGCTAGGCCGACATAAAGGTTGGCAGGGGTAACGTTTGCAAGGCTTACTATTCAAACGTCGCATTTGTTGCAAGACCCATATCCTGTGGCTATAATCTCCTTGGAGTAAGAGCCACAATCAGAATCCCCCTTGTTCCACGACGGAGCAAGGGGGATTTTCTGTTGTGTTCTTTTTCTTCAGAACAGGGAGGCTCGTTTTAGAACTTGTATGCTGCTACGCCATGGGGTTACATACAGCTTTGGATGCCCAGTACGCCGCCGATGGCGGTGGCTACAGTGATGATTATTTTGATGATAAGCCCCCATGTGGAGCGCGGTG
>RZZX01000176.1 GCA_009929715.1 Bacteroidia bacterium | reverse complement strand
GTTTCTATGTTGTTTCGTTGGGGTGCTATTTGATTCCGACACTGCGCTCACGGTTTTCGCTTTCTGTGCGATACTGCTCCTGACTGTAGTTATTTTGAGCTATCATCTGGCTTTGGTCATTCTTA
Source organism: Bacteroidia bacterium (assembly GCA_009929715.1). Taxonomy (GTDB): domain Bacteria; phylum Bacteroidota; class Bacteroidia; order Bacteroidales; family Bacteroidaceae; genus Bacteroides. The sequence continues at coordinate 3,101 of RZZX01000176.1, read as the reverse complement.
GCCAGTATAGCGTTGGCTAGGGTATTCAATGGTAACGCACCTGCATTGTAAGCATCCACGACCTTGTCTGTAAGACGTATGGTACAGGGCACCTTATCAATGTTCGCTACCAGACAGTTGCCTTGAAGTGTCGGGTTTTGAATACGTGGATTCAAGGCTTCTTCTGCGTAGGTCTTATATTGGACTTGCCTTTGTGGATTTTCGTTCTTTCGTTCCAACACTTCACCGCCGGCTGTATCGAGAAGCTTCATACCACCAAATCCCATCAAGGTCATTTTAAGTAGTGGATTCTTGACGAACATTCCTGCCATTACCGAAGCAAGTGGCATCACTCCGTTCTTGAAGTCCCAGTTTTTGGTCTTGCCTGTGAATAGTCCGATAAGGATATCCGGCAGCATAGCGAGTACATAACCTAGGTTGTGACCGATACCGCCAAGATTACCCAATCCGATGGATTTCAGCAAACCTTCCCAACCATTGATGTTGTTCTCTGGAGTTTGTTGTGAGTTTTCAGTTTCTGATATTTCTTGCTTAGTGTTTTCTTGTGTTTCTGTTGTACTTGCTTCCTGTTCTTTCTGCTTTTTAGCTTCTGTCTCAGCTTTTGCTTTAGCTTCCGCTTCTGCCTTAGCCTGTTCATCCAGCTTTTTCTTGTTAGCTAGATATTCTTCCTCATGACCGGGAGCAATGACCATGGGCACATTAGCATACTCTGCTTTCTTTTCTTTCGAGGGAGTGAATGGAAACAATGTTGCTTTTGTTAGTTTTAGCGCATCGAGATAGAAAGGCTTGGTTGTTGCTATTCCCATTCTTTTATTCAGTGATTTATCGAAATTCTTGATATAGTCGTTCTCCCAGGAGTTAATCTTCTTGCTGTTTTGGCGGAATCCTGTGAATACATTCTTCTGCGAACCAAACACACCACGGCTGATGCAATCCTCTACGGTCATTACTTTTTGACCTTTGTTCTTGCCATCCAAGTAGTACTCTGCACCAGCAAAAGATACTTCGACAGCTGCTAGTTTGCCTAGTGATGCCCATGAACAGAAACCTCCGGTCATGAGCGTGTCGGATGCAAACGAGCCGACTCGTGCGGCACCTTTCTCCATTTTACTAGGGTTATAGGCTTTCTCACATCGGTCTGCAATCTCTCTATCCAAAGGTGTTCGAGAAAGTACCGATGACAGTCCCAGCAGACTCCCTTCACCTGCCTTTCGCACGATGTATTCCATAGAAGACTTTGGAACTTTCTGAGCCACTAAGTGGTCAACCATCATTTGTTCAACACGATAGTCCACATAGGCAAAAGCTAAATCACCGCCAAGACTCTTTGATAAAGCATCATATTTACCACGTCCAATCTCTGCAACAACTGCATTACGCCATTCAACGGCCATCTTTGAGAAGTCTTTCTGGAGGTCTTTGTTCGATGCTATGTTTTTTCGGCACATCTCCACATAGTCCTCCGTAGTCTTGCTGTTCCATTCGCCTGTCAGCTTTACGAACTCGTAAGAGTCGTCCATTCGTCCTGCCATGGTATTCGATGCAGAACGCAACATACCTGCAAAACTGGTTTGATATTCAGCATACTCCTTAATCTGTTTCTTGTTCAGATCATTCTGAACATTCCGCATAATAGGCACAAGCTGTGCATTGAAGTAATGCTGGAGACAATACTCAACCTCCGAGAAACGTTTTGAATTTTTTATTGCCATAGGTCGTTAGATACTTTGTTGTAACAATTGTTCTTTTGTTTGTTCTATTGCGTTGTGATACATCTCCATCTGTTTGGGATAATACTCTTCTAGCCACTGGTCTTTATCTATCTGGTCATGAAGAAATAGTATGGCCAGCTTTTGGTCAATCTCTATGGCTGGTTCACCTTCTTCCTTATTATTGAACCAACTTTTGGTCCACCATCGGATTCCGGCTCTGTCGGAATAGACACTCACCATTCTTGGTATGTCGAAACTCTGTATGTCGATATCCAGTTCAGCCAGTGGATCTATAATAACTCCTTCGGCAATGGCTTCGGCTTCAGCTTTTTTTTTTCGAATGAGGTCATCGATGAGAGAAATATCTGATGTCGAAGTGCCAGATAGTTCAGAAAGTCGCCGATAAGCAGATTCTGCACCTTTGAGATAAGTGGCATAGATTTCTGTCCCAAGCCTAATGGATTTGTCATGGATGGCATACATTCATAGAAGTATTCCTTCATGGAAGCTGTCGTAAAGATGTTTCTCAAGGATTGTTCTGTACGCTCCGGTGAAGCATACAATCCTCCGCTTAGGTCAGTCATATAGCTGGCAAAGAAGCGCATCATCAATTTCTCAATCTCATCCTTGTCTTTATCGTAGTCGTTGTGAATATCCATATCAACGGCGACAAACTCAGGCTGAGCCTTTCCTTTTTCGGACCATGTTTTCACATTGCTGTAAAGCATGGTGATAAACTCCAATGGGTCTATTTCTTCACCATTATATTTTACCTCCATGTGAAGCATATCAGAACTTACACCAACAGCCAATCCTGCTTTCACCTTTTGCCCGAACTGAACGAACACATTTGAAAGATGACTGTAAGTCACTTCATACTTTCCATATTTAATGGTTTCATACAATCCGTACTTTTTTCTATCAATGCCAATACCAGATACGATACCGTCAGCTACAGCTGTTAGAAAATAGTTGTTGGTATTAAAATCAATACCATGATGAAAGAATTCTTCACCAGTCTTGGGATGATTCTGTTTGCCATAACCCAGTGTGAGTTGTACATCTCTATCTCGTTCCTCGAATGGCATACAATAGCCACTGGAGGAGGTCAAATTCATTTCTTGTGTATATGTCATTTTCTCTATTGTAGTTTATCTGCCTCTGTGAATAACAAGTGCAGGTGTTTCTTCTTGTATTCTTGGTTGTTGATTGACTTGTGGTTTAGTCTGTTCGTTGGTTGATCTGCTTTTGTCAATGTTCTCTCCAGTTTGTTGGCTTTCACCACCCATGACTTTGTTCATGTTCCAGTTGTTGCCAATAATCATCATGCCTAAGAATGCACCGGCTATCTTACCAAGCCATCCAAAGCGTCCGAAGGAAAGAATAGCT
>RZZX01000071.1 GCA_009929715.1 Bacteroidia bacterium | reverse complement strand
GTAATCGCAAAGGAAGTTAAAAGGGCTGAAATTCAAGCGAGAATTTCAGCCCTAATTCTTGGGGGAAATAAAAGTTTTACCGGACAGCAATAAAAAAGAATAAGCATGAATTATTCCCTATTCCACAACGTGAATGTGACTTAATGTCTCAGATAAAACAAAATCAAGGTTGGAAATAAAACCTTAGACCAACACACGCTATCTGATCATTAGAATCGCTCTTGTATACACATAGAGATGTATTCAAGAGCGATTTTTAATGAAAACCTCTCAATCCATCAAACAAACTCTTTTTCAATGAAATCACTTCTACAAAGACTACTACTTACCTGCTTGGTTGGCCTACCCGCTTTATCTTGTCAGGCGCAACTCTATTCGTTCGAAGCAACCGAAGTCCCTTCAACTTTTAGTTTGCAAAAAGGAACACTCTCGGTTTCGTCTTCAAAGTACAAACTCGGACATCAAGCCTTACAGCTGCAATGGAAAGCAGGAGATAAACTGACTATTTCTCAACCATCGGGCATCGAAAAGGCTTCTCAAAGTTCTCATGGTGGCATCAATGCGTGGTTCTACAACACACGTTCCACCATTGATTCTATCCGATTGGCGTTCTTAGATGCCAACCACCAGGAGTTGTGTCATCTTAACTTCCAACTCAATTTTAAAGGTTGGCGTTGTTTATGGGCTAAGTTCAAAGAGGATATGAACATGCCTGCTAAAAGTCAGATAAAAACGGTAGAAATAACGTTTCCTCAAACACCAAAATCGGGCACATTGTATCTTGATGCGCTCGAATTCACCCCTAAAGTCTCTTGGCAAAAGATGTCGGATGCACAATATTTAGTTAATCAAAAAGACTTCAGCTTAATTCCAAACTTTTTAAGCTACCGCAATGCAACCCCTCAAGTGTCGCCGGTGATTACGGCTAAAGAGACCGAGATAGAGCTTATCTCGAAACGGTTAGAGAACTGGTACTTAGGTTCATCACACAAAACGGCCCCTGATTCTTGGATGCAGATACGCCTAAACGGTGAGCGCCGATTCATAGAAGAAGGAGTTAGTGCAGCAAAAAAAATCAAAATCAAATACGACAAAGAGGGAATAGCCGTAGGCGATCCGCTCTACTCAATGGCTGCTCCTAAAATGATTGATCAGACGAAAGTGTTGCACTTCCGGACCATCAATGAAAAGATGCTATTACCATTGGCTTTAGATTATAGAAAAAACAACCATAACGAAAGTTTAAACAAAGCCCGTTACATTTACGATTGGTTTTACGACCAAGGTTGGGCAGACGGTAGTGGATTGGGTACTCTTTGTTTCGAAAAGCTTCGCAGCTCAGGCTATTTTCATTCATTCTTTTTGCTCAAAGATCAGCTCTCGAAAACTCAGATTGAACGAGAGCTAAAAACAGTCAATTGGTACACCATGTTTGGGGTGTGTTATCAGAAACCGGAACACGCTGGCGAAGTGGCCGATAACCTAAGAGCATTGGCGCTTCCAAAACTGATTTACGCCCTCTCTCTTACGGATAAAAAAGAACGTCAGACGGCTCTTACAGCTTATAAAAATTACATGGATAATGCGTTAGATATTGCCCCAGGATTTTACGGTACAATCAAAGCTGATTATTCAGGTTATCACCATCGTGGTCCTTACCACAGTGCCTACTACCCACACGCTCTTTATGCAGCTTCATTGGTAGCTTACCTGCTTCATGACACCCCTTATGCTTTATCCGAACAAACCATGAACCACCTGAAGCAAGGGTTACTGACGTTCCGTTTCTTCTCGGCCGAGTTGAGTGTTCCAGCAGGTACAGTGGGACGATTCCCCAAAAATCAGGAGATAGTACAAACTATTTTACCGGCTTTTGCCTATGTTGCACTCTCATCCAAAACACCGGACAAAGAGCTTACAGCAGCATTCAAACGCCTGCTGACGTATAATCAGGAGGTTTTGACCGATTATATCAAAGCGGTAGATTCTAATCTGACTTATACTGCCAGCGCAGGCGAAGTGGAGCTGATGGCTAAAGTCTCGGCAACGAATCTTTCGGAAGAGAAACCGGTGGAAGGGAATCTGTTTATGCCCTACTCTGGGATTTTAATTTCAAAAGATTCAAACTTCCAATTCAACATGAAAGGTTTTAGCCGCTATATCTGGGATTTTGAATCATCGGACACTGAAAATCTGAAAGGACGGTATCTAGCTTATGGACAAATAGAGTATGTTGACTTCAAACGCAAGAATAAATCGTTCCGTCCTGACTTAGAGGCATTCAATTGGAATTATATTCCGGGAGCTACAACCAAAGTTCTACCGGAGAAATTATTGCAAGATAAAGGGGGAAGTGATTCGGGGCATCGAAATTTTTCGGATGAAACGTTTCTAGCGGGTGTTCATGCCTCAAAAGAGAGTGGTCTGTTTGCTTTTAAATTGCATGACATCACTTACGACCACTCTTTTCGAGCCAATAAATCGGTATTCATTCTGCCGGAAGGGTTGCTTTGCTTAGGATCGAATATTCAAAATTCAGACCAAGAGCACCCTACGGTCACCACTCTTTTCCAGTCTTTTGATAACGCACCGTACCAACGATCATCTACCATCTTCGAAGATCAATCGTGTCTCTATGTGGTTAAAGAAGGTACCGTAAAAGTGGATGAGGAGGGAGATCACCGCACGGTTTATCTATCACATGGTACGCAGCCCAAAGCTGAAAGATATGCCTATTTCATTCTGAAAGAGAAGAACAAGGCAGTGGGCGAGAAACTTTTAAAAACAGATAGTCCCGTTGTAATTGTAAAACAAGATGATCAGGCGCATATCGTTCGACATGAGGCTAAAAAAAGGGTTTATGCCGCTCTATATGATGCTCAACAGAGTTATGAAGATCTACTGGTTCGAAATGTTAATATTCCACTGGCTTATGTATTAGAAGAGCAGAATAAAGAGTCTTACACGTTATCTATCTGCGAACCAGACATGCGTCGTGCCTCACAAAAACACATGGGATTACTGACTGAAACGGATGTGATTGATCAGGAAAAATCGTTTGAGACACAGCTGACTCTTCAAGGTGAGTTTACTGCAACCTGCCAACAGCAGGCTGTTAAGGTTCATTACAACAAACAGCGTAATGAGACAACCGTGCAGCTCTTGACCATTCGTGGTGAAAACTATCGTCTATTACTTCACAAGAAAAAATAACTATGAGAAATAGAACTTTATTGTCAGTCTTAGGGCTGTTCATCGCATCAACTTCGTTCTATGCCCAAGAGGCATTGACTTTATGGTACAACTCTCCTGCCAAATATTGGGAGGAGGCTTTGCCAGTGGGGAATGGGCGACTAGGGGCCATGGTTTTTGGCGATCCGCACAAAGAAAGAATCCAATTTAACGAAAATACATTGTATAGCGGTGAACCGGAAACGGAGAAGGGTATCAAAGTCTATCCGCAATTACCACTCATCAAACAGCTTCTTAGCGAAGGAAAGAATGATGAAGCGGAGGCCATTATGCAAAAAGAGTGGATCGGCCGACTAAACGAAGCTTACCAACCTTTTGGCGATTTGATACTCGATTTTGGCGTCAACAACTCGATTAGTGAGTATAGACATGCCTTGGATATGAAGCGAGCAGTGGTGACAACTACTTACCGCCAAAACGGTCATCTGATCAAACGGGAAGTTTTTGCTTCTTACCCCGCTCAAGCAATCGTGGTAAGACTCACAGCCTCCGAACCGGTTTTAAGTTTCAAGGCTCAATTGACCTCACCTCACCCCTACTCTAATTCGGTAGATAAAGGGTTACTTTTACTGAAGGGGCAAGCTCCTGCACATGCTCAGAGACGAACACTTCATTCTATCCAAGAGGCTCAAACAGAGCATTTACCCCCTGAGTACTTTGATAAAAAGGGAACAATTATCCGCCAGAAACAAGTCATCTATGGCGATGAGATGGATGGAAAAGGTACCCGATTTGAAGCGGCTTTATCGGCTGCACACCTTGCTGGAGAACTCAAGGTAGAACAACAAACGGTTGAAGCTAAAAATTGTCGCGAGGTTACTCTGATCATTTATGCCGCAACAAGTTATAATGGGCCGGATAAAAGTCCTAGCAGAGAGGGAAAAGAGCCACATAAAGCTATTCTCAAAACGTATGCAGCGAATAAAAACAAAGCTTATAACGTGTTGCTAGATCAACATGTGCAAGATCATCAAGCTTTATTTAATCGTGTGACATTTACACTGCCGGCCACTGAGAAGCAGCGCGCCATGCCTACCGATGAACGTTTAAAGCATTTTGCCGAAAAAGAAGATCAAGAATTGATCACTCAGCTTTTTCAGTTTGGACGCTACTTGATGATTGCTGGTTCACGTGACAACGGACAGCCTCTTAACCTGCAAGGGCTTTGGAACGACAAAGTGCTTCCTCCATGGAACTCGGGGTATACACTCAACATTAATTTGGAGATGAATTATTGGCCAGCGGAGGTCACCAATCTTTCAGAATGTCACCAACCCTTATTCGGCTTTCTCGATGGGATGGCCAAACGGGGAGAAGCATTGGCTAAAGACATGTACCAGTTAGACGGATGGGCTATCCATCACAACGTTTCAATCTGGCGAGAAGCGTATCCATCAGACGGTTTTGTCTATTGGTTCTTTTGGAACATGTCTGGTCCGTGGCTGTGTCAACACATTTGGGAACACTATTTGTTCACTCAAGATCTCGCTTTTCTGAAACGTTACTACCCGATCTTAAAAGGTTCTGCAATCTTTTGCAACGGGTGGCTAACTCAAAATGCCAAAGGTGAATGGGTGACTCCAGTAAGTACGTCACCAGAAAATGCGTTCCTTTTAGCAAACGGACAACCGGCTTCTGTTTGTGCAGGTAGCACCATGGATTTGGCGCTTATTCGCCACCTCTTTGATCGCACCATTCAAGCTGCTAAGCTATTAAAGACGGACCAGCCACTCTGCGCTGAACTCGAAACGAAACTAAAAGGATTGAAAGGCTATCAGATAGGAGAGAACGGGGAGCTATTAGAATGGGATAAGGCTTATCAAGAGAGTGAGCCTCAACACCGACACGTTTCTCACCTTTTTGGGTTGTATCCGGGGTGTGATATCACGCCAGAAACGCCTTCGCTTTTTGAGGCAGCACGCACTACCTTAACGAAACGAGGAAATAAAACCACTGGTTGGAGCATGGCTTGGAAAATCTCACTATGGTCGCGTTTGCTCGATGCGTCAAATGCTCACGAGGCTTTAGTGAACTTAATGACTTATATTGATCCTCACCAAAAAGGTGAAAATAGAGGTGGACTGTATCGGAATTTATTAAATGCACTGCCTTTTCAAATTGATGGCAACTTTGGAGCAACGGCAGGTATAGCCGAAATGCTTCTCCAAAGTCACCGAAAGGTGATTCACTTATTGCCGGCTTTACCAGCCAACTGGCAAGAGGGGGACATAAGTGGATTGCGTGCACGTGGTGGAATCACTGTCGACTTAAAATGGCAAAAAGGTTCCCTTCAGAAAGCTACTTTTTCGAGTGATTGTGATCAACAGGTAACGGTGGTTTATCGAAAAAAAGAGTATACCCTAACACTTAAAAAAGGGCAACCTAAAACCTCGTTATTCAACTGATAAAAAGTGATTCAAAGGTAGACCGCAAGGGGTTGGTTGACAAAATTAATAGCTTTTTCAACAAAAGTAATAGTTGCCACACCGTTCTATGAACCCTTTTAAACATTCGTTCCATCGAATAAGAGAGAGAAGGTCTACTTTTGTATCAACCATAAAAAGAAAGAAAAACAAGCATAAATTAATGAATAAGATGAAAAAAAATTGGATCCTCTTAGCTTCTGTAGCTTTTGCTCTTGCATCGTGCCAAACCACTCCCAAAGCTGATTACAGCTGGGTAAAAAAAGGATTGGACGTTGCTTCTGCCCAACTCAAATTAACCGCCGAAGAAGTCAATGGAACTGGCAAACTTCCACGTTCCATTCATAAAGGTTTCGATATGACTTTCCTTTGTCAGCAACTAGAGAAGGATTCTGTCACCTTTAAAGATTCACTGCGCGCACATCCGTCGACCGAGCTAATGGGGCAAAGACGTCTCTGCGGAGTATACGACTGGACCAGTGGGTTCTTCCCTGGTTCCTTATGGTATGCTTATGAATTAACTCAGGATGCTACCTTGAAAAAGGAGGCAATCAGCTACACCAACCTTTTAAATCCCGTACGTCACTATACAGGGACTCACGATCTTGGATTTATGATAAACTGTAGCTACGGTAATGCCAAACGGTTAGAACCGAACGACTCTATTCTAAGTGTCATGAGAGAGACTGCCGATAACCTTTGCGGACGCTTCAACCAAGAAATTGGGTGCATCCGCTCATGGGATTTCGGTACTTGGAATTTCCCAGTGATTATCGATAACATGATGAATCTCGACCTACTCTTCACTGTTAGTAAGCTGACCGGCGACGAGCGTTATAAGAAAATAGCAATCACCCATGCCAATACCACCATGAAGCACCACTTCCGCCCGGACTACACCTGCTATCATGTCGTTAGCTACAACAGCGATGGAACCATCGAACGCAAACAAACCCATCAAGGTAAAAACGATGAATCGGCTTGGGCACGTGGTCAGGCATGGGCTGTATACGGCTACACCGCTTGTTACCGTGAGACGAAAGATACCACTTATCTACACTTTGCCGAAAAGATAGCCCACATGATTATGATGCGTGTTAAAACAGAAGATGCGATTCCTTTGTGGGATTACGATGCTCCCAACGCGCCACAAACACCACGCGATGCCTCAGCAGCTGCTATCACTGCGTCGGCACTTATCGAGCTAAGCACCATGGTAGAGCACGGAGAAGATTACCTGACTTATGCCGAGAAAATCTTAAAAAGCTTATCTTCAGATGCCTATCTCGCTAAACCAGGTGCTAACCAAGGCTTTATATTGATGCATTCTACAGGATCATTACCCAACGGTTCGGAGATTGATGTACCGCTGAATTATGCAGATTATTACTACATGGAAGCTCTACAAAGATACGTTGCCCTCAAAGGAATAGATTTAAAAAGTATTTAATAGATTCTAAACGCCACATAATCATGAGAAACAAACGATTACCCATACTAATACTTGTTATGCTCTGCATAACAAGTATCCTCAACGCCCAAGAGCTGAAAAGTGAACTCTTTTCACTGCTCAACTTAGATTATCCAGGGCTAAAAAAAGTCAAAGCTCTTCATCAGAAAGGGCAAGACAAAGAGGCTGCCGTAGCGCTACTCGACTACTATCGGGCACGCACAACTGTTAAATCGCCCGATTTAAACCTCCAAAAGCTAACGATCGGAAAAGAAGAACAAAAATGGGCCGATGATGGTTTGGAACACACGTTCTTTGTTCATAAAGGTTATCAGCCTTCACTCAATTATGGCAAAGAGATCAACTGGGAATATTGGCCGGTGAAAGACAATGAATTGCGTTGGCAGTTGCACCGTCACAAATGGTTTACTCCAATGGGCAAAGCTTACCGCTTATCGGGCGATGAGAAGTATGCCAAAGAGTGGGCTTACCAATACATCGACTGGATTAAGAAAAATCCGCTAGTCAAAATGGATAAAAAGGAGTATGAGCTTATCAATAACGGCGACATCAAAGGTGCGAAAGAGAATATGCGCTTTGCTTGGCGTCCGTTGGAAGTGAGCAACCGTTTGCAAGATCAGACGTTGCAATTCCTTTTATTCTTACCTTCACCAGCGTTTACGCCCGAGTTCCTAACCGAATTTTTAGTCAACTACCACAAGCATGCACTTCATATTCTAGCCAACTATTCCGATCAAGGCAATCACCTCCTTTTCGAAGCCCAACGGATGATTTATGCTGGAACGTTCTTCCCGGAATTTAAAGAAGCTCAAGCATGGAGAAAAAGTGGTATTGATATTCTGAATCGTGAAATTAATGTGCAAGTCTATTCTGACGGGGGACAGTTCGAGCTTGATCCGCATTACCATTTAGCTGCAATCAACATCTTCTGCAAAGCCCTTCGTATGGCCGATGTCAACGGTTTCCGCAAAGAGTTTCCACAAGGTTATTTAGACACAATCGAGCAAATGATTATGTTCTACCTAAACATCTGTTACCCAGATTATTCGAATCCTTGTTTCAGTGACGCCAAGCAGACAACTAAAAAAGAGATGGTTAAGAACTATAAGGAGTGGCATCAAATATTTCCAAAGAACGAAACCATTCTTTATTTCGCTACCGAAGGTAAATTGGGTCAATTACCCAACCACCTATCTACTGGTTTCAAAAAATCAGGTTTCTTTGTCTTCCGCAACTCGTGGGGGATGGAGGCGATGCAAATGGTAGTCAAAGCTGGTCCGAAAGCCTTTTGGCATTGTCAGCCGGATAACGGCACATTCGAATTGTGGTTCAATGGCAGAAATCTCTTTCCTGATTCAGGGTCGTATGTATATGCCGGTGAAGGAGAAGTGATGGAACTGCGTAATTGGTTCCGTCAGACAGCCGTACATAACACACTCACACTAGACAACAAAACGCTAGAGACCACCGAATCGGTTACCAAACTCTGGCAACCGGAAGGTCAAACACAGATTCTAGTGACCGAAAATCCCGGATATAAAGCGTTGAAACACCGTCGTTCGATTTTCTTCGTCGACAACTCTTATTTTGTCCTTGTCGATGAAGCAGTTGGTACTGCTCAAGGTACAGTGAACTTGCACTATCAAATGCCTAAAGGTAAGATAGAAAACGATCGTGAAACAAATACTCTGATGACTCAGTTTGATGGAGAAAGCAACATGAAGTTGCAGTGCTTCGGTCCCGATCATCTGTCGATGAAGAAAGAAGAGGGTTGGGTATCGACCGAATACCGTAAACGGGCCAAACGCATGAATGTATCGTTCAACGTAAACAAGAACAGCGATGCAGCAGTACGTTACATCACCATTATCTACCCACTGAAGGATAAGAACAAAGCTCCCAAGCTATCGGCTAAATTCAAAAACAAAACGTTTGATGAAAAGAGCTTAGAGATAGAGGTTCGGGTTGATGGTAAAAAACAGTCATTAACGTATAAATTATAAAAACAGACCGTCTGTTTGACTTCTATTCAGTCAAACAGACGGTGACTAAAGATTTCCTTGAAAAAGTGAATCGGACAGAAAGATGCGGTTTATTGGTTGATATGGATTAACTTTCGTGCAACAAACAGCTTGTTTCTAACTCACTTAAAGAGCTATTGATTATGAGAAACCAAATGAATTTACTTTTCCTGCCACTAACTGCTATCAGCTTATCTGCCTGCGGTAGTGTACAAAAAGAGGCTAAACGTCCGAATATCATCTTCATGATGACCGACGACCACACGACTCAAGCGATGTCATGCTATGGTGGCAACCTGATTCAAACGCCCAACATGGATCGCATTGCCAATGAAGGCATTCGCTTCGATAATTGCTATGCCGTGAATGCCCTTTCCGGACCGTCACGTGCTTGCATCCTGACTGGTAAGTTTAGTCACATAAATGGTTTTACCGATAACGCAAGTACCTTCAACGGCGATCAACAGACTTTTCCCAAACTCTTACAACAAGCGGGATATGAAACAGCCATTGTGGGTAAATGGCACCTGATCACTGCACCGCAAGGATTCAACTATTGGAGTATCCTAAGCGGGCAACACGAGCAAGGCGATTATTATAATCCGAACTTTTTAGAAAATGGAAAGCCTATCGAAGAAAAAGGATATGTCACCGATATTATTACCGATAAGGCGATAGAGTTCTTGGAACATCGCGATAAGAATAAACCTTTCTGTATGATGTATCATCAGAAAGCGCCACATCGCAACTGGATGCCTGCACCTCGTCACCTGGGAATCTTCAATCAGACAACATTCCCTGAACCAGCCACTTTATTCGACGATTATGAAGGACGTGGCACGGCAGCAAGGCAACAAGATATGTCTATCGAGCACACTCTGACAGAAGACTGGGACTTGAAATTATTAACACGGGCCGAAATGCTAAAAGATACCACCAATAGACTGTACAAGGTCTATAAACGCATGCCGGCAGAGGTGCAAGATAAATGGGATTCGGTTTATGCACAACGCATAGCAGAGTACCGAACCAATCGATTGACGGGAAAAGAGTTGATTAGTTGGAAGTACCAACAATACATGCGTGATTATCTAGCCACTGTTTTAGCCGTTGATGAAAATATCGGCCGACTGTTGAGCTATCTCAATAAGATTGGTGAACTTGATAATACCATCATCGTCTACACCTCCGACCAAGGGTTCTTTTTGGGTGAACATGGGTGGTTCGATAAACGCTTCATGTATGAAGAGTGCCAACGCATGCCCCTGATTATTCGATACCCTAAAGCCATTAAACCCGGCAGTGTGAGCAGTGCCATCAGCATGAATGTGGACTTTGCTCCGACATTTCTCGACTTTGCCGGTGTAGAGATACCCCGTGATATTCAAGGACAATCACTTAAACCCATTCTTCAAAACGGGGGACAAACGCCAACCGCTTGGCGAAAAGCAGCCTATTATCACTATTATGAGTACCCGGCAGAACATGCCGTAAAGAGACACTACGGCATTCGGACACAAGACTTTAAGTTGATTCATTTTTACAACGACATCAATGAATGGGAACTGTATGACCTCAAAGCCGATCCACGTGAAATGAAGAATGTATATGGACAACCCGAATACGCTAGCAAGCAACAAGAACTCCTAAAGCTCTTGCAAGAGACTCAGCGAACGTATAACGATACCGATCCACAAGAACAAACCAACGTCTTGTTCAAAGGCGATCGGCGATTCATGAAAAACAGATAATAAACTCTAAAAACAAAACAATGGATAGAAGAAGCTTCTTAAAAAACACCGGTTGGTCCTTTATCGGACTAGCCGCCTCGGGTAGCTTGCTCGGCGCATGTAAACCGGGAAGCAAAGAGGCTAAAAAGATAATGCCTACCCCAACCAACCGTAAACTCTTTTGGGGCGATTTACACAATCACTGTAACCTGACTTACGGACACGGCGATATGCGCGATGCTTTTGAGGCAGCCAAAGGCCAACTCGATTTTGTAAGTGTCACGCCACATGCCATGTGGCCCGATATTCCTGGAGCCAATGATCCGCGCTTGAAATGGGTCATCGATTACCATACCGGTGCATTTAAGCGGTTGCGCGAAGGAGGCTATGAGAAGTATGTTGCGATGAATAAAGAATACAACAAAGAGGGAGAGTTTCTCTCATTCATCGGTTATGAAGCACACAGCATGGAGCATGGAGACCATGTGGCACTCAACTACGACCTTGATGCACCACTCGTAGAGTGTACCTCGATCGAAGATTGGAAACAAAAAGCCAAGGGACACAAAGTCTTTATCACGCCACACCACATGGGTTATCAAACAGGATTCAGAGGGTACAATTGGGATTGCTTTTCAGAGGGTGATCAAACTCCTTTTGTAGAGATGTACTCCCGTCATGGATTGGCCGAAAGTGATCAAGGCGATTATAACTACCTGCACGACATGGGACCTCGTCAATGGGAAGGAACCATTCAATACGGACTCGATCAAGGGCACAAATTTGGTATCATGGCTTCGACCGATCAGCACTCGGGTTATCCAGGCAGTTATGGCGATGGTCGTATCGGGGTATTGGCTACTAGCTTAACACGCGATGCAATCTGGGAAGCCCTACGTACCCGTCACGTTTGTGCAGCTACGGGCGATAAAATCCAAATTGATTTCCGCCTAAACGATGCTTTGATGGGCGATGTGGTACGCGGAAACAGCCGCCGTATCTATCTTCATGTCGCCGGTGAAAGCTGTATCGATTATGTTGACGTGGTGAAGAACGGACAAATTCTAACTCGCATGAACGGTCCATTGACCCCCGTAGCCCCCGAAGGCGATACCATCCGTTGTAAAGTGAAAGTCGATTTCGGTTGGAACCGCGAATAACACTACGTCCATTGGCAAGGCAAATTGGCACTCGATAAAGGACAGCTCATAAGTGTTACCCCGTGCTTCCGTGGAGCCGCATTCACCTCACCACAAGAGGGAGAAACCGAATTCCACACCCACATCAACCGTATCGTCTCGACTACCAACAAAGAGACCGAGCTTGATCTTTACAGCAGCAAAAACCCAAACACCACAACGGCAGCCATGCAAGCAGTCATCTTGGAAGTAGAGATGCCGAAAGATGGCAAGATTAGCGCCGAATTCAACGGCAAAAAGTTCGAGCACACCCTAGGTGAACTACTCGAAGGATCTCGTTCACACTTCATGGTTGGATGGCTCAGTGAAGCGATTCTCTTTAACCGTGCCATGCCGGAAAGCTGCTTTACGATTGAGCATTACATGGAAGATACAGAACCACAAAAAGAGACCGATTACTATTACGTCCGTGTTCGTCAGCGCGACGGCCAATGGGCTTGGAGTTCACCAATTTGGGCAGAAAGAGTATGAAAAAACAATACGCCATAGGAATAGACCTCGGCGGAACAACCGTGAAATATGCCCTGATCGACAGTGAAGGGCAATTTCATGTTGTTGGCCAACTACCGTCGCATGCCGACATTTCCGCCGAAGCCGTGATTGAACAACTCATCACGGCAGTCGACGAAGTTAAAACCTTTGCCGCACAACAAAACTACCCCATCAAAGGGATCGGTATCGGCACACCCGGTATTGTCGACACCACCAACCGGATTGTGTTGGGTGGAGCCGAAAACATCAAAGGATGGGAGAACCTTCCCCTAGCCGACCGCATGGAACAAGCCACCGGTCTCTTCACACAGCTCGGCAATGACGCCAACTTAATGGGACTGGGCGAAACACTCTATGGAGCAGCCAAAGGATGTACAGATGCAGTGTTCATCACCGTCGGCACCGGCATCGGTGGAGCAGTCATTATCAACGGCAAGCTCTTCAACGGCTTTGCCAATCGAGGCACAGAGCTAGGACACGTCCCCTTAATAGCCAACGGAGAACTTTGTGCCTGCGGCTCCCGTGGTTGTTTGGAACATTACGCCTCAACAGCCGCATTGATACGCCGATTCAAAGAACGTAGTCAAGCAGCCGGTATTCATTACCCCGATCATGAAGTCAACGGCGAGCTCATTGTCAAGCTCTATCAAGCAGGAGACCCGATCGCTTGTGAAAGTTTTGATGAACATTGTGACTTCTTGGGGCATGGAATTTCCGGATTTATCAATATCTTTAGCCCCCCTCAATTAATTATCGGCGGAGGGCTATCCGAAGCCGGCGAGTTTTACATCAGAAAAGTAAGCGAAAAAGCCTATGCATACGCCATCCCCGATTGTGCAGTCAACACAAAGATTGTTGCCGCTACATTAGGGAATAAAGCCGGAAGCATCGGTGCAGCCTCGCTCATCTTTTCATAAAAAAAAAGAAATAGCATACTATGAAAAAGAAAATTGGCCTATTAACGCTAATCATGGCGTTTTGGTTTACTATCTCATTTATCACCAACATTCTGGGTCCACTCATTCCGGACATTATCCGCAACTTCAACTTGACCGATTTGGCCATGGCAGGGTTCATTCCCACCTCCTTCTTTTTGGCCTACGCCATCATGTCGATACCGGCAGGTCTATTAATCGATCGGTTTGGAGAAAAACCCGTTCTACTCTGTGGATTCCTGATGCCATTGATCGGTACCCTCACCTTTGCCTATTTTCCCACTTATCCCACACTGCTCGCCTCCTCCTTCATCATCGGTTTAGGAATGGCGATGCTACAAACCGTACTCAACCCACTCCAACGCACCGTGGGCGGTGAAGAGAACTACGCGTTTATAGCCGAGTTGGCACAGTTCATGTTTGGTACCGCCTCATTTCTGAGTCCATTGGTTTACACCTACCTCATTCGTGAGCTCAACCCCGACACCTATGTGAGCGGTAAGAACCTCTTCGTAGATATGTTAGCCGTAGTAACCCCCCGAGAGATGCCTTGGGTATCACTCTATTGGGTTTTCTCTTTACTACTCCTTCTGATGTTCATAACCGTAGCTGTTTCCCGTTTCCCGAAAATAGAACTCCAATCGGACGAAAAGGCTGGATCGAAAGCCTCCTACCTAAGCCTCTTCAAGCAAAAATACGTTTGGATTTTCTTTTTGGGCATCTTCTGCTATGTCAGTGCCGAACAAGCTGTCTCCATCTTTATGAGCACCTTCTTAGAACAATATCACGGCGTTGACCCACAAACACTTGGTGCACAATGCGTCAGCTATTTCTGGGGATTGATGACAGCCGGTTGTGTAGTAGGCATGATCCTTCTAAAACTCATTGACAGCAAGCACCTGCTACGCTATTCCGGTATATTCGCCACCGCTCTCCTGCTAATGGCTCTTTTCGGAAGCAAAGAGATGGCTCTGATTGCCTTTCCAGCTATCGGGTTCAGCATCTCCATGATGTTCTCTGTAGTCTTCTCATTGGCACTCAATTCCGCCTCACAACACCACGGTTCATTTGCCGGCATCCTTTGCTCAGCCATCGTTGGTGGAGCAGGTGGACCACTGATTGTCAGTGCCATAGCAGACATGACCTCTCTACGAACCGGGATGCTATTCATTGTAGCCTTCATCGGTTATATCACTTTTATTGGATTTTGGGCTAAACCACTCATCAACAATAAAGTCATCAGTTTAAAAGAACTTTTCGGCTCCAAAGCCTAGCTCCTTATTTATTATTACCACTAAACTAAAAAGCGCCATACTCCATCCGTTTGAACGGTGAAACATCCACTCAACCCGATCGATTATGGCGCTTCAATACACTCATGAAACGAATAAACACTCTCCTATTCTTCCTGTTCAGTTGCACATTATGCAACTATGCCCAAAAGAGCATCCTCCGGTTATCACAACCAACACTGATGCACGAAGTGCGTGAAACCCCATCCCCTTCCGATGGACAAACCGTGCAAGTCAACCCACCACGCTTCATGTGGCCCGATAAATACCCTCATCTGGGTGCTGTGCTCGATGGCGTGGAAGAGCATGATTACAAACCGACAGTCACCTACCGTATTCGTATAGCACGCGACCCTCACTTTAGCAAAGAGGTGATCAAAGCCGAGCGCCATTGGGCTTTCTTCAATCCATTCAAGGTCCTCGAAAAAGGCACTTGGTATTGGCAACACGCCTATGTCGGTCCCAACGGAGATGAAGAGTGGTCGCCCGTGTACCACTTCACCATCTCTCCCGAAAGCCGGACATTCAATCCACCGGCACTACAAACCCTACTCTCCAAACTTCCTCAAACACATCCGCGTATTTTACTAGCTGCCAACGATTGGGACAACACCATCGCACGCAACCAGCAGAATCCGGAAGCTCACGCCTATATTCTAAAAGCCGAGAAGTGCCTGAAACGCTCCTTGAAGCATCTCGAAGAGGAGATTGATACCACACAAGTAGTCAAGCTCACCAACATCGTTCAGTATCGTTCGGCAATGATTCGCGAAAGTAGGAAAATAGTCGACCGTGAAGAGGAGAACATCGAAGCCATGGTACGGGCTTATCTTCTGACTAAAGATGAGCGTTACTACCGTGAAGGTATTAAACGCCTGACCGAAATTTTATCGTGGAAGAGAAGTAAGTATTTTGCAGGCGACTTTAACCGGGCTACAATCTTGTCGATGAGCACATCAGCCTATGATGCGTGGTACAACCTGTTATCACCTTCGGAGAAGAGGCTTTTGCTTCACACCATTCGCGACAACGGACAGAAGTTCTATCGCGAATACGTGAACCATTTGGAAAATCGCATAGCCGACAATCATGTGTGGCAAATGACTTTCCGCATCCTTAATATGGCTGCCTTCGCTACCTATGGCGAGCTGCCCGATGCTGCTACTTGGGTCGATTATTGCTATAACGAATGGGTATCGCGCCTCCCCGGTTTAAACACCGACGGCGGATGGCACAACGGCGATTCTTACTTCCATGTCAATATCCGCACGCTGATTGAAGTACCGGAGCTCTACTCCCGCATCAGTGGATTCAACTTCTTTGCCGATCCATGGTACAACAACAATGCTCTTTACGTGATTTACCAGCAACCACCTTTCTCTAAGTCGGCAGGACACGGCAACTCACACGAAAGTAAAAAACAACCCAATGGTACGCGCGTGGGATATGCCGACGCCTTGGCACGCGAATGTGGCAACATTTGGGC
>RZZX01000005.1 GCA_009929715.1 Bacteroidia bacterium | reverse complement strand
AAAAAGTGTCTCTCGCTGGGCAGCTAAAAATTCTTTTAATGCCCAAACAAACGTTTTTAGAGTCCAATTCAGAGGAGTTAAGATGATGTAAACTGGGGCAAATTATTTAATAACAGCCTCCTATTTATCAATTATGTCAGCTTAACGCTTTACCCAATCTACCTGAACCAAATACAAGAAGCCTTGAAAAATCAAACTCTTAAAACGGATGTAATGAGTCTGAAAAGAAGCCGACATACTCTTCATGAATTGTTTTTAAAAAAGCACCCAAATTCTATCAAATAACAACCAAATTCTATCATTTGAGAGTTTTTCCCCCAATTCTAAACACTTATCCCCCTATCTTTTTTTTAAAACAAGCTTATACTTGTAATGCGAAAAGCAAAAAGAAACCCGAATACTCACTCTAAAAGTTATCACCTATGAAAAGCTTGAGCTTCCAAAAAGACCTTATTAAGATACAAGGCGAACTACTACGTTTTGCACACAAACTAACAACTGATACAGAGGAGGCCAATGATCTTTTGCAGGAGACTTCTTTAAAGGTATTGGATAATGAAGATAAGTACATGCCCGATACCAATTTCAGAGGCTGGGTTTATACCATTATGCGCAACATCTTTATTAATAATTACCGAAAGGTGATGCGCGACCAAACATTTGTGGACCGAACGGACAACTTATACCATCTCAACCTATCACAGAACACCAAGTTTGAAAATTCAGAGCAAGCTTATGATTTGAAAGAGATGCGCCGAGTGGTCAACTCACTGCCCAGAGAGTACCGAGTTCCTTTTGCGATGCACGTTTCAGGTTTTAAGTACCGCGAAATCGCAGACAAACTAGATCTACCCATAGGAACCGTTAAAAGTAGAATCTTTTTTACACGTCAACGCCTTCAAAGCGACCTAAAAGATTTTCGATAAATCAGACATATTTTCACTTATTATAGTATTTGGTAGTGCCTCAGTGGATGCACGTCTCTAAGCAGAAGCGATTCCCAACAGAATCGCTTCTGCTTTTTTGAAACAAGACTGACCCAAATACCGTTCGCCACCCAAAAGACTTATTCCATCAATAGCAAAGAAACTGACACCTCGGAACGGAGACAGAAACTGATCCGATCACCGCAAACACCGCTCCTTTTGGCACTGTAAACAACCCGTTGACCGTTCAAAACAAGAGACATTTAAACACCCCAATATCAAACACTTAACACCCTGTTAATAACTTAAGGAAAAATAATCTTTGAAAAGCGTGGGGAATTGTGGGGAAATGTATACTTTTACAGTCGCTTATTATAATAAGGTAAAGAAAAGTGCATTTTTGGGGCAACATAGAAGCAAAAACAGATAACAAAGGAAGAGTCTTTATCCCATCTGGTTTTAGGAAGCAGTTAGAAAACGCTTCCGAAGAAAGGCTTATTATGCGCAAAGACCTCTTTCAAGACTGCCTAACTTTATATCCGGAAAGCGTTTGGAATGAAGAGTTGAATGAACTCAGACAACGGCTGAATAAATGGAATAGCAAGCATGAACAACTGTTCAGACAATTTGTAAGCGACCTAGAACCGATCAGTCCGGACTCCAATGGACGAATCCTTATCCCCAAACGCTACCTCGTAATGTGTAACATCGCTACTGAGGTTCGTTTTATCGGATTGGACCAAAAAATAGAGATCTGGGCCAAAGAGAACCTAGAAAAACCTTTTATGTCACCAGAAGATTTTAATACCGCACTTGAAAAACTAAACAAAGGGTAATAACTAATTTTAGACGACACGCATGGACAGTAAAGAGACAACATATCACATCCCTGTTTTACTCAAAGAGAGTGTAGAGGGTATGAACATAGAACCAAATGGTATTTATGTGGACGTAACTTTTGGTGGCGGTGGACACTCCAAAGAGATCTTATCTAAACTAGGAGCTGACGGACGCTTGCTTGGATTCGACCAAGATCAAGATGCAGAGAGAAACATCGTAAACGACGGACGATTCACTTTTGTACGTAGCAATTTCCGGTATTTGGAAAACTTTTTAAAGTATCACGGTATCCAACAGGTTGATGCCATTCTAGCCGACCTGGGGGTCTCTTCCCATCATTTCGACGATAGCGAACGGGGATTTTCATTCCGCTTCGACGGTGCTTTGGATATGCGTATGAACAAACGAGCTGGCATGACGGCGGCTGATATTATCAACACATACGACGAAGAGCCTCTAGCAAACCTATTCTACCTGTATGGCGAACTAAAAAACAGCCGAAAAATAGCATCAATGCTTGTCAGAGCGCGCCAGAAATCGGAAATTAAAACGATCAATGAATTCCTAGAAATCATCAAGCCGCTGTTTAAATTTGAACGGGAGAAGAAAGAATTGGCCAAAGTGTTTCAAGCATTGCGCATTGAGGTTAATCAAGAGATGGAGGCCTTGAAAGAGATGCTGAATGGAGCGACTAAAGCTCTCAAACCAGGAGGCCGATTGGTTGTGATTACCTATCATTCTCTCGAAGACCGCATGGTAAAAAACCTCATGAAAACAGGAAACTTTGAGGGAAAAGTGGAGCAAGATTTCTTTGGGAAAATACAAACGCCTTACCGATTGGTCAACAACAGAGTTATCGTACCATCTGACGAAGAGATTAATAGCAACCCACGCTCTCGAAGCGCTAAATTACGCATTGCTGAGAAAATATAACGACACGCATTAGTTTAATTAATAGGATCCAGAAATGAAAGAAAAGAAAGCAGAACAACCAGCCAGTAAAAAGAAGCAAACATCTTTCAAAAGTATTCTAGGCGGAGATATTCTAGCAACCGATTTCTTCCGTCGTCAGATGAAGCTTCTTATTCTGATAATGGTTTTCATTATTTTCTATATCCACAACCGCTATGCAAGCCAGCAGCAGCAAATTGAAATCGACAAGCTCAAAAAAGAGCTCATTGATATCAAATATGATGCACTCACCAGAAATTCAGAACTGATGGAGAAAAGCAGGCAGTCGAGAATAGAGAATTATATTTCAACAACAGGGAGTACGTTGCAAACATCGACCAACCCACCCTACTTAGTAAAATGAGATAAATAAGCATTCATACAATATAGATTTTTCGTCTGTGGCTGTTAATAAAAAAAATATAATGACTCGTTACTTCTTTGTCATGCTCATCATGGCATTAATAGGAGTGGCTATAATTGTCAAAGCAGGGGTTACCATGTTTGCAGAACGACAATATTGGCAAGACGTGGCTAATCGTTTCATCAAAGAGAATGTTGCCATAAAGCCTAACCGAGGCAACATCATCTCATCGGACGGCAAGCTCATGGCGAGCTCATTGCCGGAATATCGGATATACCTAGACTTTATGTCGGGCGAAAGAGAGGAGAACAAACGCATAAAAGACCAGCATTATAAAGATTCTCTGCTTAGAGCCAATCTCGATTCTATCTGCATCGGACTTAATGCCATTTTCCCCGACAGAAGTGTCGCACAGTTTAAAACGCATCTTAAAAAAGGACGAAATAAAGAGAGTCGAAATTACCTGATTTATCCAGACCGCATCTCTTATATCCAATACAAGGAGGTCAAACAGTTGCCAATCTTTCGCTTAAGCCGATACAAAGGTGGGTTTCACGAATTGATTTATAATCAACGGAAAAAGCCTTTTGGTTCTTTAGCTAGAAGAACTTTAGGTGCAGTCTATGCCGACACAGCACAAGGTGCTAAAAATGGGATCGAATTGGCTTTCGACAGCCTACTCAAAGGCAAAGACGGCGTAACACACCGTCAGAAAGTTATGAATAAATACCTGAACATCGTTGACATTCCACCGATCGATGGTTGTGACATCATCACCTCTATCGATGTGGACATGCAAGATATTTGCGAAAAAGTGCTTATCGACAAGCTCAAAGAGATTGGCGCAACCGTCGGTGTTGTGGCTTTGATGGAAGTTGCAACAGGAGAGGTCAAAGCCATAGTCAACATGACCTTATGCCCAGATGGTGAGTACCACGAAATCAGAAACAACGCCATCAGCGACATGCTTGAACCAGGCTCAACCTTCAAAACGGCCTCCATCATGGTGGCTCTTGAAGACGGGAAAATCACACCAGACTATACAGTCGACACAGGAAATGGTATTAAGATGATGTATGGGCGAGCCATGAAAGATCACAACTGGTACAGAGGGGGCTATGGTGTATTGAACGTCACGGAGATTTTGGAAAAGTCATCGAACATCGGTACATCGAGTATTATAGACCACTTTTATGGTAGCAATCCCAAGAAGTTTGTAGATGGACTCAAACGCATGAGTATGCACCAACCACTTAACTTACAAGTTCCAGGAGAAGGAAAGCCCAATATCAAAGGCCCTAAAGAGCGTTATTTCTCCAAAACAACGCTTCCATGGATGAGTATTGGCTATGAAACCCAGGTGCCGCCATTAAACATGCTCACTTTTTACAATGCCATAGCCAATGATGGCGTCATGGTTCGACCTAAGTTTGTAAAGGCCGCATTAAAAAATGGAGAAGTCATCAAAGAGTACCCCACAGAAGTTATTAATCCCAAGATCTGTTCGGACAACACGCTGAGACAGATACGAGAGATTCTTCACAAGGTAGTTAGTGAAGGGTTAGCCAAACCTGCAGGCAACAAACAATTTAACGTTTCAGGGAAAACAGGAACCGCTCAAATTTCTCAAGGTAGTGCCGGTTATAAGACCGGAAAGACCAATTACCTAGTTAGTTTTTGTGGCTTCTTCCCCTCAGAATCGCCCAAGTACAGCATGATTGTGTCAATCCAGAAGCCAGGTTTGCCAGCATCTGGAGGTCTGATGGCCGGTAGCGTTTTCGGTAAAATAGCAGAAAGGGTTTATGCTAAAAACCTTCGTTTTTCACTAACCAATGCGATCGATTCCTGCTCGGTTTTGATTCCTGAAGTGAAAGCCGGAGAGCTGCAAGAAACAAAATATGTTTTAGATAAACTGGAAGTTAAAACCACCGGGAAAATCGTCTCTATCCAAGGGAAAGCTTGGGGCCATGGACGTTCCACCACGCATAGCGTTGTGTTGGAAAACAAACCAGTGGGAAGTAAGTTGGTACCCAATGTGGTAGGAATGGGTGCCAAAGATGCTGTCTATTTATTAGAAAAGAAAGGGTTGAAAGTGCTTATTCAAGGAATAGGCCAAGTCAAAAGTCAATCCATCCCAAGTGGCACATTGCTTCAGAAAGGAGCAAGCATCACTTTGATAATGGAACAAAAAATTGATCGTTAAAACAAGAAGAGTATATGAAATTAAATGATGTATTAAAATCCATTCAACCACAACAAGTGGTAGGTCACTCAGAAATAGAAATCACCGGTGTCCAAATAGACTCTCGTCTCATCAAGCCTGGACATCTGTTTATGGCTATGCCAGGCACACAGACAGATGGTCATACGTATATCTCTACTGCCATAGAAAAAGGGGCAGTTGCCGTTCTTTGTGAAAGAATGCCCGAAGAGTTGCACCCTCAAATCGTTTATATTCAAGTTAAAGACAGCGAAGATGCCGTAGGAAAAGTAAGTACAGCATTCTATGAAGATCCCAGTTCTAAACTAAGACTTGTAGGGGTAACGGGAACAAATGGGAAGACCACAATTGCCACACTTTTATATAACACGTTCCGCCGATTAGGGTATAATGCAGGATTGGTGTCGACTGTATGCAACTACATCAATGATCAAGCCATCCCCACGGAACACACCACCCCTGACCCCATCACACTCAACCAACTACTTGCCGAGATGGTTGCCCAAGGCTGTCAATATGCCTTTATGGAAGTCAGCTCTCATGCGATCGAACAAAAAAGGATCAGCGGGCTCAACTTCGCCGGTGGTATCTTCACCAATTTAACACGCGATCACTTAGATTATCATCAAACAGTAGAGAACTATCTCAAAGCAAAGAAGAAATTCTTCGACCACCTGCCCAAGAATGCCTTCAGTCTAACCAACTTAGACGATAAGAACGGCTTAGTCATAACACAAAACACCCGTTCAAAGGTCTATACTTATTCGCTCAGAAGCCTAAGCGATTTTAAAGGGCGGATTTTAGAATCCCATTTCGACGGCATGCTGTTAGATATAAACAACCGCGAGCTATTTGCCCAATTTATCGGTAAATTCAACGCCTCCAACCTGTTGGCAGTCTATGGCGCAGCCCTACTCCTAGGAGAAAAAGCAGAAGATGTCTTGATCACCCTAAGCACACTCCAACCGGTTTCAGGCCGATTTGATGCTGTACGCTCTCCAAAAGGTTACACGGCTATTGTAGACTACGCCCATACACCCGACGCCCTAGTCAATGTACTAGATGCCATCCATGGTGTTTTAGAAGGTAAAGGCAAAGTCATCACAGTAGTTGGCGCCGGTGGCAACAGAGATAAAGGGAAACGCCCCATCATGGCCAAAGAGGCTGTCAAAGGAAGTGACAAAGTCATTATCACCTCAGACAACCCACGCTTTGAGGAGCCCCAAGACATCATCAATGACATGCTAGAAGGACTCAACAACGAAGAGAGAAAGCAGGTCATCAGCATCGTCGATCGCAAAGAAGCCATCCGTACAGCTTGTCTGCTAGCCGAAAAAGGCGATGTCATCTTAGTGGCCGGGAAAGGACATGAGAATTACCAAGACGTCAAAGGGGTCAAACACCACTTCGATGATAAAGAAATCTTGAAAGAGATATTTGCCTAATAGCATTTTAAAAGGCACAAAGCCTCTTTAAAGAACAGTACATAGAACAGAATATAAAAACAGATAAACATGTTATATTATCTTTTTGACTGGTTACAACAGCTTAATTTTCCAGGAGCAGGGATGTTTGGATACACCTCTTTCCGGGCATTAATGGCTGTCATTCTAGCCCTATTGCTCTCTATTATCTGGGGAGATAAATTTATTGACTTTCTAAAGAAAAAGCAGATTACCGAAACTCAGCGTGATGCCTCTATCGACCCCTTTGGAGTAAGCAAAGTAGGCGTTCCAAGTATGGGAGGGATCATCATTATCGTCTCCACCCTGATCCCTTGCCTCCTATTGGGAAAACTGCACAATGTCTACATGATATTGATGCTCGTAACCACCGTTTGGCTAGGAACATTGGGAGGAGCAGACGACTACATTAAAATCTTCAAGAAAGACAAAGAGGGCTTACACGGCAAATTCAAAGTCATCGGTCAAGTTGGACTCGGCCTCATCGTTGGGTTAACCCTCTATCTAAGCCCCACGGTAGTCATTCGCGAAAACTTTGAAGTTCATAAACCGGGGCAAACCATGGAAGTGGTCCATAGTAAGAACAACATCAAGTCTACACAGACCACCATTCCTTTCCTTAAAAGCAACAACTTCGACTATGCAGATATCGTCACCTTCATGGGAGAGCATGCGCAAGCAGCCGGCTGGATTCTGTTTGTCATTATCACCATCTTTGTGGTAACAGCTGTCTCGAACGGAGCCAACCTAAACGACGGGATGGATGGAATGGCCGCCGGAAACTCAGCCATCATCGGCATAACATTGGGCATACTGGCGTACGTCTCTTCCCACATTGAGTTTGCCCAGTACCTCAACATCATGTACATACCTGGTTCCGAGGAGTTAGTTATTTTCATCTGCGCCTTTATCGGAGCACTCATCGGATTTCTTTGGTACAACGCCTATCCGGCACAGATCTTCATGGGCGATACCGGAAGCCTTACAATCGGAGGAATCATTGCGGTTTTTGCCATTGCCATACACAAAGAGTTACTCATACCCATCTTGTGCGGTGTCTTTTTAGTAGAGAATCTATCGGTTATTCTACAGCGCTTCTACTATAAAATGGGGAAACGCAAGGGGGTTAAGCAACGGATGTTTAAACGCACTCCTATTCACGACCATTTCAGAACATCAATGAGTCTAGTGGAGTCAGGGTGTAGCGTCAAATTCAACAAACCGGATCGGTTGTTTCATGAATCGAAGATCACGATACGGTTTTGGATTGTCACCATTATCTTAGCGGCAATCACCATCATTACACTCAAAATAAGATAAGTAAAAAAAACATCGTTATTAATATAGGATAGTATACAATGAAAAGATTGGTTGTTTTAGGAGCAGGCGAAAGTGGTGCGGGAGCAGCAGTATTGGCCAAAGTGAAAGGATTCGAGGTCTTTGTCTCAGATATGTCGGCTATTAAAGAGAAATACAAAGAGCAACTTCAGGCTTACGGAATAGCTTGGGAGGAGCAGCAGCATACTGAAGAGCTGATCCTCAATGCCGATGAAGTAGTCAAAAGTCCCGGTATTCCAAATGAGGCTCCCATCATTCAAAAGCTAAAAGCACAAGGAACATCGATTATTTCCGAAATAGAGTTTGCCGGACGTTATACAACCGCCAAAATGGTCTGTATCACGGGATCGAATGGAAAAACGACCACCACGTCGCTGATTTACCATATATTCAAAAGTGCCGGATTAAATGTAGGGCTAGCCGGCAACATCGGAAAAAGCTTGGCCCTCCAAGTCGCAGAAGAGCAACACGACTACTACATCATCGAACTAAGCTCTTTCCAACTCGATGACATGTACGACTTTCATGCCAACATTGCTGTTCTGATGAATATCACTCCCGATCATCTGGATCGCTATGAGCACTGCATGCAGAACTACATCAATGCGAAGTTCCGCATCACTCAAAACCAGACACCGGACGATGCTTTTATCTTCTGGAACGACGATCCAATCATCAAAAAGGAGCTGGAAAAGCATGGTTTGAAAGCCCATCTATACCCATTCTCGGCCATAAAGAAAGAGGGCGTCATCGCTTACGTAGAGGAAAACGAAGTGAAAATAACCGAACCGATCGCCTTCAACATGGAGCAAGAAGAGTTGGCACTGACTGGACAGCACAACCTGTACAATTCACTTGCTGCGGGACTATCGGCCAACCTTGCTGGTATAACCAAAGACAACATCCGCAAGGCCCTATCCGACTTTAAAGGTGTAGAGCACCGCTTAGAAAAAGTAGCCCGTGTGCGCGGTATTGACTTCATCAACGATTCCAAAGCCACCAATGTCAATTCATGCTGGTATGCTTTGCAAAGTATAAAAACCAAAACAGTGCTTATTCTAGGAGGAAAAGACAAAGGAAATGACTATACAGAGATCGAAGACTTGGTGCGAGAGAAATGCTCTGCACTCGTTTATTTAGGACTTCACAATGAGACGTTACATGCCTTCTTCGACCGCTTAGGCTTACCGGTAGCCGATGTGCAAACTGGCATGAAAGAGGCTGTAGAAGCCGCCTATCGGTTAGCTCAAAAAGGAGAAACCGTTTTATTGAGTCCCTGTTGCGCATCCTTCGATCTTTTTAAAAGCTACGAAGATCGGGGAGAACAGTTCAAGAAATACGTTAGAGAACTCTAACGCCGATAAGTATAGATAAAACAAGAAAGTCGTGGACCATTCATGCTACATGAATAGAATATTGAGATACAAATGGATCTATTAAGGAACATATTTAAGGGAGACAAAGTGATCTGGGTCATTTTCCTGTTACTCTGTCTGATTTCGATTGTCGAAGTCTTCTCGGCCGCATCGACACTCACCTATAAGAGTGGCGACCATTGGGGTCCCATTACACAGCACTCGCTCATTTTGATGGTTGGTGCCATCATTGTTGTGCTGATGCACAACATCCCCTACAAATGGTTTCAAGTCTTTCCAGTATTTCTTTATCCCATTTCGGTCGTCTTGTTGGCCTTTGTCACTCTAATGGGTTTCATAACGGGCGACCGCGTCAATGGTGCTGCACGCTGGATGACCTTCATGGGCGTTCAGTTCCAGCCCTCCGAACTCGCCAAGATGGCTGTCATCATTGCCGTGTCATTCATCTTATCCAAAAAACAAGACGAACACGGAGCCAATCCAAAGGCGTTTAAATACATCATGATTCTGACCGGTCTTGTGGTAGTCCTTATCGCACCAGAGAACCTCTCTACAGCCATGCTGCTCCTAGGAGTTGTCTTTATGCTCATGGTTATCGGTCGAGTCGCTACCAAAAAGCTACTCACACTGATCGGTGGGGGAGTTCTTGTCGTGAGTTTAATCGTTGGCCTAGTGATGCTCATTCCGGCTGAGACACTGCACAACACCCCCGGGCTACACCGTTTCGAGACTTGGCAAAACCGTGTAAAGGGTTTTTTCAACAAAGAAGAGGTACCGGCAGCCAAGTTCGACATTGATAAAGATGCACAGATAGCCCATGCCCACATCGCTGTGGCCACCAGTAACGTTGTAGGAAAAGGGCCAGGCAACTCCATCCAACGCGATTTCCTAAGCCAAGCCTTTTCCGATTTCATCTTTGCCATTGTCATCGAAGAGATTGGGCTCATAGGCGGTATAGGCGTGGTTTTCTTATACATGTGTCTACTCATGCGTGTGGGGCGCATTGCTCAGAAGTGCGACCGGACCTTTCCGGCTTTTCTAATCATGGGCATCGCCTTACTGTTGGTTTCGCAAGCCCTTATCAACATGATGGTGGCAGTTGGCCTGTTCCCCGTTACCGGGCAGCCCCTACCACTCATCAGCAAAGGAGGAACAAGTACCCTCATCAATTGCGCCTACATCGGCATGATACTAAGCATCAGCCGTTACACGGCCCATTTAGAAGCACAAAAAGAGACCGCCCTGCTCGAACAACAAGAGGAGCCAACCATCGCTTCACAAGCCCTCATAGGTGAAGAGCCCAAAGCTAAGATCCTAAACAGCGATGCGCAGTTCGAAGACGAAAGTGATAAATAGTATAGGTAAAAATTAGTCAGGATAAGAAACGTATGAAAAAAGAACTTAGAATAATCATCAGCGGAGGA
Source organism: Bacteroidia bacterium (assembly GCA_009929715.1). GTDB lineage: Bacteria > Bacteroidota > Bacteroidia > Bacteroidales > Bacteroidaceae > Bacteroides. The sequence goes on along the minus strand of RZZX01000005.1, from coordinate 52,223 downwards.
GGCACCGGAGGACACATCTTCCCAGCCATCTCGATTGCCAACGCCATCAAAGAAGAGCGTCCCAATGCCAAGATCCTTTTCGTTGGCGCCGAAGGACGCATGGAGATGCAACGCGTACCCGATGCCGGTTATGAGATTATCGGCTTGCCGATAGCTGGCTTCGACCGCAAACACTTGTGGAAAAACATTGCCGTCTTGGTCAAGCTGGCACGCAGCCAGTGGAAAGCCCGACGCATCATCAAGCAGTTTAAACCGCAAGTTGCAGTGGGGGTAGGTGGCTATGCCAGCGGGCCAACCCTAAAAACGGCGGCCATGATGGGCATTCCAACATTGATTCAAGAACAAAACTCATACGCTGGAGTAACCAATAAGCTGTTGGCTAAAAAAGCGTACAAGATATGCGTGGCGTACGAAGGTATGGAGCGCTTCTTCCCAGCCAACAAGATTAGTCTGACGGGCAACCCGGTGCGACAAAACCTGGTACGAGCCTCCCTTTCAAAGGTAGAGGCCTTGAAACAGTTCGGTCTGGATCCCCACAAAAAAACGATCTTGATCATAGGCGGTAGCTTGGGAGCACGCACCATCAACAATACCTTACTGGAAGCCTTGCCAACCATTCAAGCCAACAGTGAGATACAAGTGATCTGGCAAACCGGCAAGATGTACTTCCACCAAGTCATGAAGGGAGTAAAAGCTGCTTCTGCACCAATAGACCACCTCTATGTCACCGATTTCATCAAAGACATGGCTGCCGCATACGCTGCTGCCGATTTAGTCATTTCGCGGGCCGGGGCCGGATCGATCTCGGAATTTTGTTTGCTTGGCAAACCGGTTATACTGGTTCCTTCGCCCAATGTGGCTGAAGATCACCAAACCAAGAACGCACTAGCATTGGTTCAGAAGCAAGCCGCCCTCTTTGTCCGAGATGACGAAGCCGAAAAGGCGTTGGTCCCACTGGCCTTGTCGACCGTAAAGGATGAGGGAAAACTCACCGAACTCAGTCGGCAGATAGCCCAAATGGCTCTTCCCAACTCCGCAGCAATCATAGCCCATGAGGTCATTAATTTGGCGGAACAAACAGCCCATAAATCCACCAAAAAATTACAATAAGTAGACACAACCTATGAATATAGAAAACATAAAATCAGTTTATTTTGTGGGCGCCGGCGGTATCGGCATGAGCGCTCTAGTACGCTATTTCCTTTACAAAGGTAAATTTGTAGCAGGCTATGACCGCACAGCAACTCCGCTGACCGAAAGCCTCGTGGCAGAAGGTGCACAGATACATTATGAAGAAAATGCCGACTTGATACCAGAGCCTTGTCGCGACCAAGCTCACACCTTGGTGGTACTTACCCCAGCCGTTCCTGCCGATCATGCCGAATTGGTCTATTTCAGGACCAACGGATTTGAAATACAGAAGCGCGCCCAAGTACTAGGCACCATCACACATTCCAGCAAAGGACTCTGTGTAGCCGGGACGCATGGCAAAACAACCACGTCGACCATGACAGCACACCTTCTACACCAATCGCATGTAGAGTGCACCGCCTTCCTAGGAGGCATCTCAAAGAATTATGGCACCAACCTCCTACTCTCCCAAGAGAGCCCATACACAGTGATTGAAGCCGATGAGTTCGACCGCTCTTTCCATTGGCTCTCACCTTATATGTCGGTCATCACCTCAACCGATCCCGACCACTTAGATATTTACGGCACCGAAGAGGCCTATCTGCAAAGCTTCGAGCATTATACCTCCCTGATACAACCGAGTGGCGCACTGATCATCCGACAAGGGGTCAGTTTACAACCAAAGGTTCAGGAGGGGGTTAAAGTCTACTCTTATTCGCGCGATAAAGGCGATTTTCATGCCGAGAATATCCGCATTGGAAATGGTGAAATATACATTGATTTTGTGGCACCAGATACCCGCATCAACAACATCCGATTAGGGGTACCAGTAAGCATCAACATTGAGAATGGCGTTGCTGCCATGGCTTTGGCGCACCTCAACGAGGTAACCGATGAAGAGATTAAGCGGGGCATGGAGAGCTTTAGAGGAGTGGACCGTCGGTTCGACTTTAAGATAAAAAACGACCGTTTGGTCTTCCTAAGCGATTATGCGCACCACCCCTCAGAGATAGAACAGAGTGTCCGATCCATGCGTGAGCTTTACGCCGATAAGAAGATTACTGCGATCTTCCAACCACATCTATATAGCCGTACCAAAGACTTTTATCAAGCCTTTGCCGACAGCCTCTCTCTGCTCGACGAGGTGATTCTGACCGAGATCTATCCAGCTCGCGAAACACCGATTGATGGAGTCAGCAGCAAACTGATATACGACAACCTCCGCCCGGGCATCGAAAAAACCCTATGTCCCAAAGAAGAACTTTTGGATACGCTAAGAACAAAACAGATCGAAGTACTGATGGTTCTAGGTGCAGGCGACGTAGATAATTACGTACCAGCCATCGGTGAACTTTTAGAAAGGAAGTAATTATGATCAAGAAAATCCTTCTACTCATCCTCATGCTGGCACTTATGGCCTATTTAGTTGTAGCCTTAACTGCCCTCAATAACAAGCCTGCCCGCCAGACTTGTTCGGACATGGAGTTGATCATCAAGGATACCGTCTACGCCGGTTTTATCAACAAAGAGGAGATTAAAAACATCCTCCAGAAAAAAGGAATCTATCCGGTAGGCAAACCCATGGAACACATCTCTACCAAATCGCTTGAACGGGAACTGAAAAAGCATCCGCTGATCGATGAGGTAGAGTGTTATAAAACACCAAACGGCAAAATCAAGGTCGAAGCAACACAACGCATCCCCATCTTACGCATCATGGCTGCCAATGGAGATGATTACTATTTAGACAACAAAGGAATGATCATGCCACCCGAAGCAAAATGCATTGCACACCGGGTTATTGTGACCGGAAATGTAGAAAAGTCGTTTGCAATGAGGGATTTATATAAGTTTGGTGTATTTTTGCAAAATAACAAGTTCTGGGAAGCACAAATAGAACAAGTAAATGTCCTACCCGATAAGAACATAGAGTTCATTCCAAGGGTGGGTAGCCACTTGGTATATCTGGGTAAGTTGGATGATTTTGAACAGAAGCTAGAACGCTTAAAAACGTTCTATACGAAAGCGTTAAATAAAGTGGGATGGAATAAGTATTCACGCATCAGCTTGGAATTTAACAACCAAATAATTTGTACTAAACCTGAACCTAAAGGAACTATTCAGGTGGTAACTGATTCCATCAATACCACACATAGGGTCCTTGAATAACAAAAAGAGTAAATGAACCTGCCGCAATTATTATCAGAGAATAGGACAAACAGATAATCAACTAGGCAATTATTGAGAAGAGATATGGCAACAACAGAATTTATCGCAGCGATTGAATTAGGTTCATCAAAGATTATCGGCATAGCCGGAAGAAAGAAGAGTGATGGGAGCATGCAGGTACTGGCTTATGCTCAAGAAGACTCCTCGCAATTTATCCGCAAAGGAGTGGTTTACAACTTGGACAAAACGGCACAAAGCCTGACATCGTTGATCAACAGACTCGAAGGAGAGCTGAACAACTCAATCGGCAGGGTTTATGTCGGTATCGGCGGACAGTCGTTACGGACTATACGAAATGTGGTGAGCCGAAACTTAGAAGAAGGCACGATCATCTCTGAAGAGCTTGTCAGCTCTATCGGTGATGAGAACATCGCCATCCCTTTAATAGATATGGATGTCTTGGATGTAGCCCCCCAAGAGTATAAAATAGGCAACAATCTCCAAGCCGACCCAGTAGGAGTAGCTGGCAACCACATCGAAGGACGTTTTTTAAACATCATTGCCCGCTCATCGGTCAAGAAGAATTTAGAGCGTTGCTTCGAACAGGCTAAGATAGAGATAGCCGATCTTTTGATAGCTCCAATAGTGACGGCCGATGCGGTGCTTACCGAAACGGAACGCCGCTCGGGATGTGCCTTGATCGACTTTGGAGCCGATACCACTACTGTATCGGTGTACAAGAACAACATCTTACGCTTCCTCAGTGTCTTACCATTGGGGGGGAATAACATAACGAAAGACCTCACAACACTCCAAATAGAGGAAGAGGAGGCCGAACAGCTGAAAAAGACCTATGGAAATGTGGTCTATGAAGAGGATATCGATCGGGAAGAACCGGCGGCTTGCATACTCGCAGATGAGAGTAGAAGCGTTGAGCTGGAAAGACTGAATATAATCATTGAAGCACGGGCGGAAGAGATTATCACCAATGTCTGGAATCAACTCCAACTTTCGGGGTATGATGATAAATTGTTGGCTGGCCTAATCATGACGGGTGGAGCAGCCAACCTGCGTGGATTGGACGAGATGCTCCGCAAACGAGCAAAAATAGAGAAAGTACGTCTCGCTAAATCGATCCGCAACTCCGCAGAGGCTCCGGCCCAAGTGTTAAGGAAAGATGCCACACAAAACACAGCTTTGGGCTTACTCTTTGAGGGAACACAAAACTGTTGCTTATGCGAGAGAAAAACAACACAGCCGCAACAACCTCTTCAAGAAACAGAAGAGAAAGAGTTCTCTGAAGCAACATTCGATTTTTCGGATATGGAAACACCTTACGCAGGCTCCTCACAAGATATGTTCCGAGATGACGAGGAGCTGAGATTGCAAATGGAGATAGCCCGCAAGAAAAAGGAGGAGGAAGAGAGACTCGCCAAAGCAGCAGCCAAAGCGGCCAGAGAGGAAGAGAAACGGAGAAAAGAGGAGGCAAAACGCCGACGGAAGGAGCAAGCCGGACCGAGCTGGATACAACGGAAAATCAGTTCACTCACCCAAGAGATCTTCTCTGACGACAACATGGAGTAACTCAATAAGGAATAAAGATAGTAGCATAATATATAATACGAGATAGATATGGACGAGATAGTACAATTCGATCTACCAACTGATTCTCCGAAAATTATCAAGGTCATTGGTGTCGGCGGCGGTGGAGGTAATGCCGTTAACCACATGTATCGTGAAGGTATACACGATGTCACATTCGTTCTATGCAATACCGACAACCAAGCATTGGCGGAATCATCCGTTCCAGTCAAACTGCAACTGGGACGAAACATCACACAAGGATTAGGAGCGGGCAACAAACCCGAAAGAGCCTCTGAAGCAGCCGAAGAGAGCATCGATGATCTCAAAAAACTGCTCGACGACGGTACTAAAATGGTTTTTATCACCGCTGGTATGGGTGGGGGAACCGGAACGGGGGCTGCTCCAGTCATTGCTCGTATCGCTAAAGAGATGGATATTTTAACGGTCGGTATCGTCACAATCCCTTTCATCTTTGAAGGCGAAAAAAAGATTATCCAGGCCCTCGACGGCGTTGAACGGATCGCCCAACACGTGGATGCGCTCTTGGTTATCAACAATGAACGGCTAAGAGAGATCTATGCCGATCTGACGTTTATGAATGCGTTCGGAAAAGCCGATGATACGCTCTCTATTGCCGCCAAAAGTATTGCCGAAATTATCACTATGCGAGGAACGGTCAACCTCGACTTTGCTGATGTGAAAACCATTCTGAAGGATGGCGGCGTAGCAATTATGAGTACCGGATTCGGAGAAGGCGACAGCCGGGTGACTAAAGCCATCGACGATGCACTGCACTCACCTCTGCTGAACAATAATGATATCTTTAATGCGAAGAAGGTGATGCTTAACGTCTCATTCTGCCCAACATCGGAACTGATGATGGAGGAGATGAACGAAATTCATGAGTTCATGAGTAAGTTCCGAGAAGGAGTAGAGGTGATCTGGGGTGTAGCCATCGACAATAATCTGGAGTCGAAAGTCAAAATCACAGTCTTAGCAACCGGATTTGGCGTAGAAGATGTGCCGGGAATGGATAGCTTGCATGAAATGAGAAGCCAAGAAGAGGAGGAACAACAACTCATTATCGAAGAGGAGAAAGAACGCAACAAAGAGCGTATTCGCAAAGCTTACGGTGAGAGTGCGAGCAGCATCGGCACAAGAAACCGACATAAACGGCGACACGTTTATCTCTTTAATGCCGAAGATTTAGACAATGACGACATCATTGCCATGATAGACGATTCGCCAACTTACTTACGTGATAAAACCACGCTAAAGAAGATAAAGAGCAAAGCTACACCCGAAGAAGAGACCACGGAAAATATTATCAATGACAGTGGCGTGATTACCTTCTAACAGGCTTATAGAAACAAAACATTTATATCACCATAACAAAAAAATCGAACGATGGATTTATTTGAAAAAGTCAGTGAAGACATTAAAACAGCCATGAAGGCGAAAGATAAAGTAGCCCTCGAAACTTTAAGAAACATCAAAAAGTTCTTCTTGGAAGCTAAAACTGCTCCGGGAGCCAACGATACGCTGACCGATGAAGCAGCTCTGAAAATCATTCAAAAGCTAGTGAAACAGGGTAAAGATGCAGCTGAAATCTATGTTGCCCAGAACCGTCAGGATTTAGCAGAAGATGAATTGGCTCAGGTTAAAGTCATGGAAACCTATTTGCCTCAACAGATGAGTGCCGAAGAGCTTGAAAAAGCCTTGAAGGAGATCATCGCCGAAGTAGGTGCTAAAGACGCCAAAGATATGGGCAAAGTGATGGGAGTCGCTTCTAAAAAGCTCGCCGGACTAGCCGAAGGACGTGCCATCTCAAGCAAAGTGAAAGAGCTTTTGGGATAACACGGTTTATGAGCCCCAAAAGGGTCAAAAGAGGGGGATGTGATTCTTAACACATCCCCCTCTTTTGCAACAAGCTGGTGAGTGTAAAGTATACAGGGTAGACTGTACGTGTCAAGAATGTTAGGAATGTCAAGAACAGGTTTCCCCTCTTCCTCGGGCAGTTTTAACGGCAACTACGTCTTTGCTAGTCCCTACCACCGCTCGGATAACTGTAAAAGAACTGGCATCTTCTATACTTCACGCAGGTGAAGTGTATACTTCATGCAGGTGAAGTGTATACTTCATGCAGGTGAAGTGTATACTTCATGCAGGTGAAGTGTACACGTCACCTAGGTGAAGTATAGTAATAGCACGCATAAAAGCACTAAATAGTCTTGAGTTACATTATTAATACCTGTTTTATCCACCTTAAACACCTTCTAAAAAGGTCGAATAAAAAGGTTCAACCACGAGGAGAAGCAAATCATGACCGAAAACAACCGTGAGTTTGAACAGGCCGCACCCGAAGAGCAGTTGTTTTACGAGTTTTTCCGACCGCCAGAAGAGAAGGAGGCGACTGTAGAATGGTTATCGCCTGCCGAAATTCTAGAAGAAATCAACAAGCAAAAGACTCTGCCTTTCTCGATGAAATGCGTGAGGTCTTCGGCAGACTATTGAGAAAACATGACATCCATCGAAAACAATCCGCCGAAGAACAGTTTATTGTGTGGTTAGAATATAGCAGAAAAGACACTATTAGAAGGTGGTAGAGATTATCTGACCTATCTGCAACCGGTATCTGCAACGCTTATAAACATCTGAAAAAATGCAAATTAACATCAAAAGGTGGCAGATGGCAGATCGATAGCGAAAATATTCTTTTAGGGATTAGATCGACAACCGTTTCAATAAAACCCTATTATCTATAATCCCCTCAAAAGTTAGCCCCATTATTTCATTTATACCAATTCCGAATGATTTAGGTAAATATTGAACCACATTATTTTTCCATGTATCATAAGGGGCTATCACATTGGAAAAATAATCAGCATAATAAGATATTTCATGATAAACACCACTTTTTTCTTGGAAAATACCTCGTATCAAATCAATAAAAGTAAGAAAGTTGCAAAAACTTTTTGGAGCTTTTCGAACTAGGGACTCCCCATCAATATATATATCCATTTGGCCACCAGCAGAATACATATCTCTTATGTTTGGATTAACAACTGAATGACGCGAACACAACCAAAGAGCCATTTTCCCATATTGTGAATTAAGAACCTCTGGAAATAAAATAAATCCGCATAAAGTCAAATAATCCTTCTCTGCTTTAGACAGTGTTGAATACAATCTGATGCTACCCTCATTATGTATTTTACCATTATCTGGCTCTTCTCCAATCCACCACGGCATTTCCTTATCATTATTTCTATACTTTTCTCTATAATAATTCTTTATTATATCAATGCGATTACTATCTATTCTAAAATCATCATACTCTAGACCGAGTTTCTCAAAAATAGTTTGATCTTTTATAGATAAATCCATATTAATCAAATACCTAGGGTTATGAGTAACGGAAATATCATACATACAATCTTCGTATGGTTTACATCTAAAATCAACATCGGGTACAGATAGTCTACCAAAAAGAAGAAACACTTTTTTCACACAATTATCTCTTAAACTTTCCGTAATACTACTTCCTGTAGACACCCAAGTCTTCTCCTTTGTCGCTTTGACTTCTACGCCAAAATAGTTTTCTGATATAATATCTGGGAAATGCTGTTTTTCAGTGTGTATAATAGCCTCAGGCTTAAAATCAAACTGAGACGCTAAAGATTTCATGTAATCCAAAACAACCCACTCCAATTTTTCTCCTTGATGATTAGAATAATCGACTATTCCTTTTACTGCTGAATCTTTCAACTCCTGCGTAGTTGCATCCATAAATCTAACAAAATCATCATATCTCTCATTAGATCCTTTTACTGAAATATAAGTTGACTCATCCATTTCACTCAAAATATAAATGCCAAATTTCTTCTATTCTTTTTGCGATATTGTAAGCCAACATAGGCGGCACCGCATTTCCAATAACTTTATACGCTCCAGAACTACTTACTTGAAATCTTTTCGTATAATCCTTATAATGCACAAAAGTATAGTCGGGTGGAAAAGTTTGTATCATAGCACATTCACGCGGCGTCAGCCTCCTCTCCTTCAACCCCTCATTTAATTCATCAAGCCTCATTCCTCCATGTTCGGCAGACAACCTTCTATATTCAATATTCCCATGATGTTCAGATCTAATAGTGGGGCCAAGTCCGTTATAATTAATTTCACTCTGCCCTTGACAATGAGCTCCCATGTATTTTGCCTTGGAATATAATTGCTGGGACAAATCACAAGATTCCTCTGGTTCCAATAAGTCTCCAAGAACATCTTTACAAACAACAGGTTTTGCTAAAGAGAGGTTATTTACATTAAAATTATGCGTTGCCTCCGGATATGGATTATATTCATCAGGAATATTTCCACTCTTAAAAACACCTCGGGCCTTTTCATTCAAAGCATCTATTCTTACTCCTATAAATATAACTCTTTCACGCGTTTCTGGTACTCCATAATTTCCTGCATGAAGAACTTGTGGATCAAAAACATAATATCCATTATTTCCTGCTGATCCAAAATCCTTTTGAATAATATTTTTAACATCTCCAAGCGAAACCAAACCTTTAACATTTTCTGCTATAAAGATTTTAGGTTTTGTTATTTCAATAACTTGCTTCATCCAATAATACAGTTTACCCCTTGTTTCTTCAGAAGGTTCATCACTTTCCTTTTTATAACCATCATGAGACATCTGCGAGTCGAATCCCCTTCTTTTGCCTGAGACACTAAAATCTTGACACGGGAATCCACCTGTTACAACATCCACATTGTGAGGGAAGACATCCTCTCCCTCATGATGAATTTTCACTAAGTCTACAATACTAGCAAAATGGTATATATCCGAATTCTTTCCATATCGGCTCATGTACTTTACCCATGTATAATACGCCTCTTTTAGAATGTCATTCGCAAAGATTGTATTAAATCTATTCTTTTTTAATAGAATCCAATTTTCATTTATAGACTTTTCGATCCAACTCAATTGATTTCCAACTGATTTTCTATGGCAAATAAATTGGCCTTCAAAACCTAAATCCATACCTCCACATCCAGAGAATAAAGACAAAACATTTAATGAATCAGGGTTATATAGCTCATCACCATTATTGAAAAACAAGGGCAATTTACATTCTGAAACAATATCAGATATCGTCTGCGTATTTAAATTTTCATATTTCATATTCTCTGACATGTCTTCGATTTTAACATATTAACCCATTCGAAACGAATGGATTGGATTTTATAAAACTAAAACAGCTCCATAAAAAAAAGGAGCTGATGCTATATTTATACTAAAGAACTAAAAAACACTCTATTTATATTAGGCCCAGAGCCAAATTTCTGGCAAAGCTAATAAATATCTTTCATTTTAAAGCTTTTTTAAAGACATTATTCACTGCGAACAGTCTTCACTTCAATAGAAAAACCTCCTAGGGAGAAGCCAATAGAAAGTTAAAGAGCCCCAAACAGATCTTGTAAAACGTCGACCGAACGCAAAGGAGGAAAGTCGGGCAGATGTAACCGGTAATAATCGAGCACAATCTTTAAACACCGATTCCGCTCATCCCGATTCATCACAAACAAGGGCATGGTACGGTAACTCATACGCATCAAACTAAGAATCCGAGAGGCATCTTCGGGTACCAAGAAGAAAGAGTGTGTCTGTGGACGGGATGGCAAGAAACAGGCATTCAACAAATCGAAGTAATACCCCGCCTCGTAGCCTTCTAGATTGGGATAAAGACCAAGAAAACGAGATAACCGCATGAGAAAGACTAAATGAAAGTTCGAAAAATGGGCCTCGCAAGCATCAAGCCAAAGCACCGAATGCTTGAGATAAGCGAATAGAGGCTTGTTCTCACCAGCTTCACGCACAGCCCGATAGAGAAACTCTGCCAAAAAAAGGGCCATAGCCGACTTATAGGGATGGTACGGAATGGATGCAAACGGCACCAAACAGGTCGCATTCCTAATGCGGTAAAGGGATTTCGTCTGACGGATGTCGGCCTCAAACTCGACAAGTGTAAGGGGCTGAAATAAGACAGCTTTGGCACGTGACTGCTTACTATGAGACACAGAGACTATAAAGGCACTCCGACCAAGCGACTCTGTGTAGACTTCAACGATCATGGAGGTGTCGCTGTATTTCACTGTGTGTAGCACCAAGCCAACTAATCTCTGAAGCATATCATGCGTTTAATGGGTTCTTTCAAAAACAAAACTACAAAAAAAGAGCCACACTGCCAACGAAGTGCCGCCCAAATAGACTAAAGAATACATTCAAAAAAGAACACGCAAATGAAAATCGAACGCTTGAAAAAGAAAAACGAACCAAAAAAGACCGCTCTATAACCAGAAATGAAACAGAAATCAGAAGAAAAAAGCAATCCTTTTTTAAAAAACACCCCATTTGGACAACCTCCCCTTGAATCACTTATATATATAATAAAGTATAACCATCAATAGACACCAAAAGAAAGAGACAAAGGCTCTAAAAAAAACACTTTTCAAACAAGCTTGATTTTCAACCATTTGCAATGAGATAGCATCTGTTTTTTGGAAAAAATGAAAGAAAATAGCAAAAAAACGTGCAAAGGATTTGCCAGTTTCAAAAAAGTTCCTACCTTTGCATCCGCAATCGAGAAACAAACAATGCTTCAAGAAAGCAACCGAGCAGAAATGCTCAATAAAGGATGGCCCATTCGTCTATCGGTTAGGACGTAAGATTTTCATTCTTGAAAGAGGGGTTCGACTCCCCTATGGGCTACAAGTTAAAAGAATAAATCAACAAAATAAAAAGATTAGTCGAAATGGCAAATCATAAATCATCACTGAAAAGAATCAGACAAGAGAAGACCAGAAGAATTCATAACAGATACTACGCTAAGACGATGAGAAATGCTGTTAGAAAACTTCGTGAAACAACTGAAAAAGCTGAAGCAACTACTTTGTTGCCTCTTGTTAGTAAAATGTTAGACAAATTGGCTAAGGTAAACATTATTCATAAAAATAAAGCCAGCAACTTGAAGTCTAAATTAGCTCTTCACGTTAACAAATTGGCTTAATTCTTTAGAGAATAACCCTCAAACAACATAAAATCAGGCTGAACTTTTTAGTTCGGCCTTTTGTGTGTACACACCGGTCAAATCAAACTCATCCATCAAAACCTTTTAACAGATGATTTGAACTTTTTTAATCCGCTATTCTTCTCTAACTCAATAAAAAACACTATATTTGCTTTGTTATTATAATCAGAAAAGCAATTATGAGCGAAGAACAACTCACCCCCGATAATGGGTCTTATTCAGCTGGTAGCATCCAGGTATTGGAAGGGCTTGAAGCAGTAAGAAAACGTCCAGCCATGTACATTGGCGACATCAGTACAAAAGGACTTCATCACCTGGTTTATGAAATTGTCGACAATTCAATCGACGAAGCATTGGCCGGCTATTGCGACCATATTGAGGTTACTATCAATGAAGATAACTCTATTACCGTACAAGACAACGGACGTGGTATCCCTGTAGATTACCATCAAAAAGAGAAAAAATCAGCCATGGAAGTAGCCATGACTGTCCTTCATGCGGGTGGTAAATTTGACAAGGGATCTTATAAGGTTTCCGGAGGTTTACACGGCGTGGGTATGTCTTGCGTTAATGCACTATCAACGCACATGACTACGCAAGTTTTCCGAAATGGAAAAATCTATCAACAAGAATACGAAATCGGAAAACCGCTCTATTCTGTTAAGGAAGTGGGGGTGTCGGACCATACCGGAACAAAACAGCAGTTTTGGCCCGATAAGAGCATCTTCATCGAAACGGTTTATGATTACAAAATATTGGCTGGACGCCTGCGTGAATTGGCTTACCTTAATGCCGGACTCCGCATTTCACTGACCGACTTACGGGTGGTGAATGAAGACGGAAGCTTTAAACATGAAACATTCTACTCGGAAGATGGATTGAGAGAGTTTGTTCGATTCATCGAATCGTCTCGCGAGCACTTAATCAATGACGTGATTTACTTGAACACGGAAAAGCAGAGTGTACCAATCGAAATTGCGATCATGTATAACACCGGATTCTCCGAAAATGTACACTCTTATGTCAATAATATCAATACAATAGAGGGAGGGACGCACTTGTCGGGATTCAGACGGGCGCTGACACGTACTTTGAAAAAATATGCCGAGGATAGCAAAATGCTTGATAAGGTGAAGGTAGACATCGCCGGAGATGACTTCCGTGAGGGACTGACAGCCGTTATATCGGTTAAAGTGGCAGAACCGCAGTTCGAAGGCCAGACGAAAACTAAACTGGGCAACAACGAGGTGATGGGTGCTGTAGACCAAGCTGTGGGCGAAGCACTGACAAACTACTTGGAGGAGCACCCTAAAGAGGCTAAAGCGATTGTAGATAAGGTGATCTTAGCAGCTACTGCACGCCACGCCGCACGAAAAGCGCGCGAAATGGTGCAACGCAAATCGCCAATGTCGGGCGGTGGACTACCGGGTAAACTAGCCGACTGCTCGGATAGAATACCGGAGAAGTGTGAGTTGTTCCTTGTCGAAGGGGATTCGGCTGGTGGTACAGCCAAACAAGGGCGTAACCGATCGTTCCAAGCTATCTTACCATTGCGTGGTAAAATATTGAACGTCGAGAAGGCTATGTATCATAAAGCGCTCGAAAGCGAAGAGATCCGAAACATCTACACGGCTCTGGGGGTTACCATCGGAACGGAGGAAGATAGCAAGGAGGCGAACATCGCTAAACTTCGTTACCACAAGATTATCATCATGACCGATGCCGACGTCGATGGCTCGCACATCGACACGCTGATTATGACGTTCTTCTTCCGATACATGCCGCAATTGATCCAAAACGGCTATTTGTATATCGCTACACCTCCACTCTATCTTTGCAAAAAAGGGAAGACTGAGGAGTATTGTTGGACAGATGCTCAACGCCAGAAGTTTATCGACACGTATGGAGGTGGCTCTGAAAACGCTATCCACACACAACGCTATAAAGGTCTTGGTGAGATGAACGCACAGCAACTTTGGGAGACAACAATGGATCCGGATAGACGCTTGCTTAAACAGGTAAACATCGAAAATGCGGCAGAGGCTGATTATGTGTTCTCAATGTTGATGGGCGAAGAGGTAGGCCCACGCCGTGAGTTTATCGAGGAGAATGCAACGTATGCCAATATTGATGCATAAAGCCTGCGGGTAATTCCAAGCTTACATTTTACAACTAACAATAATTAAAAGCGTCGGCTCAAAAGTTCTTCTTTTGTGAGCCGACGCTTCTTTATAGGATGTCTTTATCGAAAAGTTTTTGAGATCACCCGATATCGAGGTTTCAGGAAGGATTAGATTAAATGACGCTGCTTTAACTCTTCTACGGCAATTTCTAATTCTTGGTACCATGCTGCACCAAACCGACGGATCAGGGGTTCTTTCAAAAACTGATAAACCGCCACGTTCTCTTTACGGCCTAACAGCTCGGCTGCTTTGCAGACATTCCAACGGTGGTAATTCAACCCTTTATAAGGACCGTAATCGCCTACCCGAATGGGGTAAAGGTGACAAGATACGGGCTTATAAAAATCGACTTTACCTTCTCGATAGGCTTTCTCTATCGCACAAAAGCAATAGCCTTTCTCATCGTAGCAGGTAAAAACGCAATCTTTTCCGTTCACTATGGAGGTAACCATATCGCCATCTTCATCGGCATACACCACTCCTTGTTGGTCGATCACCGCTCGCGCTTCGGCCGAGAGATCGTCCCAAACAACAGGCAACACCGCTTCTAGCTGCGCTATCTCTTCCTGCTCCACCGGCGCACCGGCATCACCTTCAATGCAACAGATACCTTTGCAAGCATCCAGGTTGCAAATAAATTTCTCCCGAATCACATCCAGAGAAACAACCACATCATCTATTTGAATCATAAACTTAGAAAAGACGAAAGAGGGCGGAGTCGAGAACTCCACCCTCTCTAAATGAATATATTTTATTTTACTTGATCAGAACTTGTCCAGTCATTTCAACAGGAATCTCTTGCCCCATGATGGTCAAAATCGTTGGAGCAACATCAGCCAGACGACCGTCGGCTACTTGTGCTGCCTTATTTTCTGTTACATAAACGCAAGGTACTGGATTCAGCGAGTGCGCTGTGTTTGGTGTTCCATCGGCATTCATTGCGTAATCGGCATTTCCGTGATCGGCAATAATAATGGCTTCATAACCGCTTGCCTTAGCAGCTTCAATGGTCTCTTTCAAACAAGCATCGACAGTAATGACAGCTTTTTCAATAGCACCGTAGATGCCGGTATGGCCTACCATATCGCCATTGGCGTAATTCACCACAATAAAGTCAAATCGGTCTTCACGAATAGCAGCCACCAATTTATCTTTCACCTCATAAGCACTCATTTCCGGCTTCAAGTCGTAAGTAGCCACTTTAGGTGAAGGTACTAAAATACGCTCTTCCTGTGCATAAGGAGTTTCACGTCCACCATTAAAGAAGAAGGTTACATGAGCATACTTCTCTGTTTCAGCGATATGAAGCTGACTCAACTTCTTTTCGGCCAAGTACTCACCGAGCGTATTGTTCACATTATCTTTATCAAATAAGATGTGCACGCCCTTGAAAGAAGCATCGTAAGGTGTCATGCAGTAAAACTGCAAACCAGGAATGGTCTGCATGCCAGCTTCAGGCATCTCTTGTTGAGTCAAAACAGTGGTTAGTTCTTTAGCACGGTCGTTGCGGTAATTGAAGAAAATAACCACATCGCCTTCCTTGATTCTTCCATCAACAGAGCTATTCACTATCGGTTTAATAAATTCATCGGTCACGCCCTCATCGTAAGATTCCTGCATGGCTTGCACCATATCAGTGGCTTGCTTTCCTGTTCCATGAACCAACAAATCATAGGCTTCTTTGACACGCTCCCAACGCTTGTCACGGTCCATGGCATAATAACGTCCAATGATAGAACCAATGTGACTACCTGCTTTCGCACAATGAGCTTCTAATTGTTCAATAAAACCTTTTCCACTCTTTGGATCGGTATCACGACCATCCATGAAACAGTGCACAAAGGTGTTTTTGATTTCATAGGTTTGAGCAATATCGCAAAGCTTGAAGAGGTGATCCAAAGAGCTATGTACTCCACCGTCGGAGGTTAATCCCATCAAGTGAACACTCTTACCATTAGCCTTCGCATAAGAGAAAGCGGCTACCACTTCCGGATTTTGCAGAATAGAGTTATCGGCACAAGCACGGTTTATCTTTACCAAATCCTGATAAACCACACGACCAGCACCGATGTTTAAGTGACCCACTTCTGAGTTGCCCATCTGACCGTCTGGTAAACCAACATTCTCTCCACTCGCCTCAAGCTTAGCGTGTGGATAAGTGGCCAACAAATAGTCCCAATACGGCGTAGGCGTATTGAAAATAACATCGCTTTTTCCCTGATTACCTAATCCCCAACCATCGAGGATGACTAAAAGAGCTTTCTTACCCATATGTTTTGTATTTAAATGATCGTTCTGTTTTCGGCTACAAAGGTACAAAAAGTTGGCGGAAAACACGCTTAATCTATGTTAAGCGTACTTACTAACAGCTATTATCCCAATAAATTTACCTACTTTTGCACCGCTTAAAAACAATCTATAGAAATATGGACGATTCAAACCCGCGAAGGTACAACCACAGTATTCATTAACAAACGAGCAGAGCGTCAGCATCGGCATGCCTCTGATCGTTATTAGTAAACGAAAAGGAGGCAATAAGATGAGAACCTATCTTTATTGTGAGGCTGGCTTTATCGAAAAAAAGCAGTGGCTTCCCAACAGCTGGATAAATGTAACATGTCCCAACAGTGACGACTTCAACTTTCTCACACAGGAGTTGAATGTGCCCGAATCTTTCCTAAATGACATTGCCGATAGTGACGAAAGGCCTCACACCGAGACAGAAGGCGACTGGCTGCTTACGATCTTACGCATTCCAGTGCAAAATAAACAAGATAAAAGCTACCCGTTCGGAACGGTCCCTATTGGCATCATTACAAATAATGAGATTATTATATCGATCTGTTATCAACAAGCCGATATGATTGCCGATTTCATCGAACATACGCGGCGCAAAGGGATTGTAGTCAGAAACAAGCTCGACTTGATTTTCCGCCTCATCTACTCCTCGGCCGTTTGGTTTTTGAAATATCTGAAGCAAATCAACGTCGACATTGCTGCTGCCGAAAAGGAATTGGAACGAAGTATTCGTAACGAGGATTTGCTGCGACTCATGAGGCTTCAGAAAACATTGGTCTATTTCAATACTTCTATCCGAGGCAATGAAGTGATGATCGGCAAGCTCAGGAGTATCTTTCAAGACACGGACTATCTGGATGAAGAGTTGGTAGAAGATGTGATTATCGAACTTAAACAGGCTTATAACACGGTTAATATCTATAGCGATATCTTAACAGGTACCATGGATGCCTTTGCTTCGATTATATCGAACAATGTCAATACGATCATGAAACGAATGACTAGTCTCTCGATCATCTTGATGCTACCCACGCTGATTGCTAGTTTCTATGGAATGAATGTGGATATCTCTATCGAAGAGATGCCACATGCTTTTCTCTTTATCGTGCTCTGCTCCATCGCTTTATCGGGATTGGCGTTTGCGATATTTAAACGTATTAGATGGTTTTAGAAAGAGTACTCGTTACTTTTTATGCTGCCAAGAGGGGGTCAACCGATGAAAACGGTTGGCCCCCTCTTGGCAGTTCTTAGAAACGATCAACCCAACTAGCGGGTTAAAATCAGTAGCCAACAAGCGTTTTTATTCGGTCTTAAAATCAAGGGTCAACTGCTGATCGCCCAATAGATTAAAGCTCATCCGGTGATAAGGAGTCGCTCCATGCTCGGCAATAGCTGCCCGGTGTTTTTTAGTGGGATACCCTTTATTGTGATCCCAATCATAGCAGGGATGGGTTTGGTGTAAGCCGGCCATATAGTCGTCTCGGTAAGTTTTTGCCAAGACAGAGGCGGCAGCAATAGAGAGGTATTTCCCATCGCCTTTAACCACTGTAGTATGAGGTATATCGGGGTAAGCCTTAAAGCGGTTACCATCGATCAGCAAGTGCTGAGGGGTACACCGAAGTTGTTCTATAGCCCGGTGCATGGCCAAAAAAGAGGCATTCAAAATATTAATTTGATCAATTTCTTGGGGATAAACTACGCCAACAGCCCAAGCGACCGCCTCTCTTTCAATCACTTCGCGTAGCAGGTAACGCTGCTTCTCGGTTAGCTGTTTTGAATCGTTCAACAACTCGTTTTTAAAATCGGGAGGAAGGATAACAGCAGCGGCATAGACCGCACCAGCCAAACAGCCCCGTCCGGCCTCATCACAACCGGCTTCTATCAATTCAGCATGCAAATAGGGCAATAACATCGTTTTCTATCTTCTTTTTACTTATTATGAAACGACAAACTTACAAGAAATTTTTCAAATGGCCGATAGAGCTACTCGGCTAATTTCGATTGAGAGCTTTCAAAAAAAGTCGCTCATCGCAAGCGTGTTTATTAATTGTTAAGAATAAACACCAACACAATCAAAGGCAAAAAGCCTTTCAATAAAGCTATGACAAGGCTTAAACAATAGGAAGAAGAGAAGAAAAAAAGACTCTTACAGGTCACAGAACTAAGACAAAAAGAAAGAACTATTTTTTACGTTAATTGATTAAAAAAAAGAGTAAAGAGAGACGTAAAAGCAGAGTTAGGCGTTTCTCATAGGAAGCTGACATTTATCAATCTTTTGAACCATAAAAAAAGAATCGCAAACAACGATAAACAAAGGATTATACAAGCATTCAACAAAACTGTTCGAACACGAAAGAAAGAAGCTTATTAAGAAAACAAGCTCATTTACAACGATTAGAACTCAAAAAAGAACAACACCAAAAGTAAAAGGAGCCAATAGTTCATTTATCATCTCTTTTAGTTAAGATTGTTCTATCATCTCTGTGTTCTTTAACATTTTTACCATATTTTAGCAAAGGTTTATTCATAATCCCGAAACATTTTAGTAATATTGAACCATTACTTTTGCATACAAATTCCAGCTCAATAAATAAATAAAAATTAAACAGTTAAAATGAAACGGATTTATTATTATGCATTGGGTGCAATCGTTGCATCAGCCTCTCTGAATTCCTGTTCAAGCGATGATGTTCAGGCGCTTTCTTCGACAGGAAAAGTACAATTAAATGCCTCCATCCAAGATGCCACAACACGCATCGAATCTGTTTGGACAGGTAGTGAACAAATCGGTCTTTTCATGACTGGTGAATCAGAATTTGCTCCAATCACAGGGGTGAATAATAAAGCGTATCATGTGGCAACAACTGGGGCTATGACACCAGCCGATAACCAAGCGGCTAGTTACCCTGCGGATGGAAGCACGGTGAAATTTGTAGCTTACTATCCTTATTCTACAACGATTAATAATCATAATTATCCGATCGATTTAGCCGATGAGACAAGGGTTGATCACGATCTTTTGTATGCGGCTCCTTCAACAACTTACTCAAAAACATTCACTGAAAAAGTTCCATTGGCTTTCGAACATCAGCTTTCAAAACTGACCTTAAAGGTGGTACTTGATAATGGTTCCGAAGCAACTGGAGTAACGGCTTCTCTTACACGGAAAACACAGGCTTCCTTTAACCTTGCTACAGGCGTTCTATCGGAAGGATCTGTCGAAAAGAGCCTTGCTATGAGTGTCTCTCAGGCGCAAGCTATGGCCTTGATTTTACCAGGAAAAGGGGGCAAGGTGGTTTTAAGTAAGGATAACAAATCATATACTTGGGATTTGACCAACATTGATTTTGAAAAAGGTAAGCAGTATCTCTATACTCTGAAATTAACAGGCAAACCGGAAGCACCGGTAGAGGTGATAGGAGAGGCTACAATTGTGCCTTGGGGTGTAGGCACTGAAGGTAGCGAGGATCTAACGGAGGATGAGCCTACTACAGCTGTTTCTTACACGAGCAATGTAGTGCTCCCTACACAGCCAACCTCTGCTGTACAAACATATGCCTATGGTGGAAAAGTGAAAATAGATGAGACCGAATACAGCTGCCTGAAGTTGGGGTCTTCTTCTTCACCTGGTGTTTATCAAACAGAGCTGATCGGCGAAGGCAAAGTGAAATTGTCACTGCATGGCATGGCCTGGAACAACAAAACGGGATCTGTTAAGATTACAGTCAACAATGGGGGAACAATTAATGGGAGTGCATCTGTTACTGAACCTTTAACACCGGACGCAAACATGACAAGCACCTCTTCACCATACCTATTTACAGTAAACCCGGGACAAGCTCATCTAAAAACATTTACATTAGAAGGCATAACGGCCCAAACAACTCTCACCTTTGAGTCTATAAAAGGGACTGACGCTAGAGTGCTTTTATTTGGCATCAACGCCGAATAATCAACTGTTTTAAATAGAGGCAGAGTCCTGCTGCTCTTTCGGAATGAAAGGGTAGCAGGACTTCACTCACTACGAACGTACGTAATTCTCACTTAAACATAATCCTCAAGAAATGAGGATGGTATCTATTAATTAAATTCTATTTGCATGATGAAACAAACCTTTTGGAGTATCGTTCTTCTACTAAGTTTTACAGCGTGTAGCCAACAAGAGGGTATTCAGGACATCGCTCCTGAGAATAATCAATCTGAAATTTTGTTTACTTCGCAAGTCATTGGGAGTAACCAAACTCGGGCTAGCGGCATGGCATGGACTGCCAATGATTCGATTGGGGTGTATATGAAAAAAAATGGCGAGGTGCTTTCAACAGCCTCTATCATCGATGGGGCGGAAAACCGGTTGTATGCCACCACCGAAGGCGACGGAAATTTTCACCCTATCGGAACTGGAATCTCTTTTCCAAAAGATGGAACAGCTGTCGATTTTATAGCGTATTACCCACAAAAGAGACTTACAAACACATTTAATTACCCAATCGATATCACTGACCAAACGGATCCAGAGAGTTTGGATTTGATGTATTCGGACAACCTAACGGCTATAACTCCGCGATCGAATGCCCTTAACCTCAGCTTTTCACACCAATTGTCTCACCTGATGTTTACTATAAAAAGCAACACGGCAGAAGGATTAGGAGATGTAACTTTAAAGCTATCGGGAGTAAAGACAAAGGGCAACTTTGATTTAAGAAATGGACAATTAACCGTCGATGATCAATCGGGTGGAATGGTGCATACAACGTATGTTACGACTGGAACTATGGCTATAGCAAAAGCTATTTTGATTCCGGAATCATCCATCGAGCCGATTAAACTGATTATCGAAGCTGGTGGAAAAAAGAGAGAATATACGCTTCCGCTCTCTGAACTGAAGAAAGGAACATTGTATCATTATAATGTCAACCTAAGTAATAGCGATAATCCTGGCGAGGTAGACCCTGAAGCGCACTATTTGAAATGGAGGGAAACACCGATTATTACTGAGAATGTGCTAGAAGATCAGGATTTGATGTATGTTAATAATTACATGCCGAATGCCATGAGAGATCCTGTTTCAGGAGGAAGTATGCGTAATTACAGCATGTTGTATAGCAAAAAACATCGGATTGCTTATTGGGTGGCATATCCTTTATTTAAAGCTTGCATAGGGGGATCTGGCCGAACAGATGCTTGGGCGTATGATCCAACGATCCCAAGCCAATATCAAGCGAACCTCAAAAGTGGATTTGGTGGAAAGTATGACCGAGGACACCAAATACCGAGTGGCGACCGAACGTGTGATAAGGCGACCAATAGGACTACGTTCTATTATAGCAACATGACACCACAAATCGGGCAAGGATTGAACCAGACTATCTGGGCTTCTTTAGAGAATAAAGTGCGCTCTTGGATGAACGAGACGGATACGGTCTTTGTCGTTACCGGAGCCATTCCTCCGAAAACCAGCGTGAACTACATCAAAGAGATGGCTATACCTGCTTATTACTTTAAGGTTTTGGCTCGTAAAGTAAATGGGGGGTTCACCACTATCGGATTCCGATTCAATAACCAGGTTTATTCGGGGACAAATTATATGAATTATGCTGTCTCTGTTAAAGAGCTGGAGAATGAAACGGGCTTCACATTTTTCCCTTCCATCAATGAAACGATTAAAGCAACTTTAGATAAATCAAAATGGAATTAAAAGGCTGTTTTAAATCAAAACAGTTCTCATCAAATAATTAATCTATTCACTAATCATTAAAAACATGAAAATTAAACATTTCTTAGGCTTAACGGCTCTTACTTCTTTAGCTTTTACTAGCTGCTGTAATGAGGAAACAAACGAATGGAAGTCAACAGATCCAATCCAGTTTTCAACGGCTATCGCTACCACTAGGGTAACAGATAATGCTTGGAATGGTGGCGAAAAAGTGGGTATCTTCATGAAAGCTCACAATGGTAACCTAACCAATGCACTGTCGGCCAACATGCAATACCAAGCCTCTATGACGGGCGAATTAACGCATACAGCGATAGGTGAAGCAATCTATTTTCCATCGGATGGTAGTCAGGTCGATTTTGTTGCTTACTACCCTTTTACATCAAATTTGAAAGACAACAGCTTAGCGATTGATGTGGCCGACCAGACCAAAGAGCTCGATTTACTCTATGCCACAAATAATACCGGACTGAGTAATACAAGTTCGTCTAAAGTGAGCTTGAATTTCGAACATAAGTTGGCACGCATTGTCCTAAATATCAAAAACGAAACAAGCACTCGGGCGTCAGACATCAAGGTTTCTCTAGCTGGAACTGACACTAAAGCTACTTTTGACCTTGCTAATGCGGCACTCGCTACACAAACAGGAAGTGCAGCAACGATCAATTGTAAAATGACCGCTCAGACTAATACAATGAAAGCTGAAGCCATCGTTTTGCCCGTTGAAAAACTAGGGAGCACTGCGGAGCTTATTTTTACGATTGGAACTGAAACGTATAAACACAGCTTGGCTGGAAGTGCATTGAATGCTTCTACAAGCTATTCGTACGAAGCCACCATCACGGATAATAGTGGAAAACCTGCGGTCATCGTGGGACAAGCAACCATCACGGATTGGATAAAAGTATCAGGAGGTGACATTAACATCGACTTGGGCGGCGGTAATGTTGATCCAGATCCAGATCCAGAAGATCCTCAACCTGGAGTAGAGCAGACTGTTTTTGAGGAGGGATTTGGCGATCCACAAAAGAAAACTAATAAATATTGGCCAAGTATCAATGAATACACAGGTTGGGATAATAGCACATTTACTTTTACAGATAATTTACTAGGTAGTAACGCCTACAGTACAGCCTCTGTACGTTCTACTTCAGCACTAAACGGCCATGTCTGGTTCGCATCTGGTAAAGATGCTACTTTGGAAATCAAAGGGTTCTCAACAACTGGCTATACAAAACTAAAACTCAGCTACGATATTGCAGCCAATAGCAGTGCCAACCAAAACGCTATTGTTGTAAAATGCGGAACTAAAACCATGACTGTTCCAAGCGTAAATATCACTACAGCAAATACGTATCAAACAGTGCAGTTAAGTGATTTGCCAGAAGGACTTACTTCCATCGAATTTATCTCCAATGCGTCGGCCAACAGTGCCGGTTTCCGTGTAGATAATGTGAAACTTGTTGGAACCAAATAAGAAAAGCGTTTAAAGCAAACAACATTCTTATCTATAACTAGAAGAAGGGTCTTTTAATGCTAAGACTCTTCTTCTAGTTATCTTACCCAAATAGGTAGCTGCTTCTAGCTTTTTATTTTTCTCGGTTTACTCCACCCTATGGCGCGAAAAAAACCGGCGGCCAGAATCACTTCCAACCACCGGCACTCACAAACCCATATCTTTATTAAAATAAACTCCAGACAACGGTTAAGCCAGCCATAACAATGGCAACCATGCTCATCAGCTTAATCAATATATTCAAACTCGGACCAGAAGTATCTTTAAATGGATCTCCTACCGTATCACCTACCACAGTCGCTTTATGGACTTCACTCCCTTTCCCACCAAAGTTGCCTTCTTCCACATATTTTTTAGCATTGTCCCATGCACCACCTGCATTAGCCATAAAGATAG
Source organism: Bacteroidia bacterium (assembly GCA_009929715.1). Taxonomy (GTDB): domain Bacteria; phylum Bacteroidota; class Bacteroidia; order Bacteroidales; family Bacteroidaceae; genus Bacteroides. Next base: position 28,133 of record RZZX01000005.1, on the reverse strand, counting down.
CCAAAACGAAGCCACTACTCAATCCCCCTATTAATAACCCCAAAACACCTGGAACCCCCAAAATAAGACCAATCAATATGGGAGCAGCAATAGCGATTAATGAGGGAAGAATCATCTCCCGTTGGGCCCCCTTCGTTGAGATTTCTACACACCTTTCGTAATCAGGCTCTACCTTACCTTCCAAAATCCCTTTAATTTCACGAAATTGCCGACGCACCTCATCGACCATGTGTCCTGCAGCACGCCCCACAGCATTCATTGTTAAGCCACAAAATAAGAAGGCCATCATCGAACCGATAAACATACCTCCAAGCACTTTCGGATTCATCAAGTGAACTTCATAGTAGGTCATAAAGTCCAAAAAAGTAGCTTTATCCACCCCAATAGTATGTCCATCAGGATAAACTAGATCCATCATCCCTACACGCGTTAATCCTATTCGTATCTCTTCCACATACGACGCTAGAAGCGCCAAACCAGTCAGCGCTGCCGATCCAATGGCAAACCCCTTTCCTGTTGCCGCCGTTGTATTTCCTAAAGAATCAAGCGCATCTGTCCGCTTACGCACTTCAGCACCTAAACCAGACATTTCGGCATTTCCTCCTGCATTATCAGCAATTGGACCATAGGCGTCTGTAGCCAAAGTAATACCTAACGTTGAAAGCATTCCTACAGCAGCAATACCAATCCCATAAAGCCCCATGCCAATATTAGAAAAATCGCCTGCAGAAGCCAATAGATAAGAGGCAACAATACCGACCACAACAGCAAATACGGGAATGGCGGTCGACAACATACCTAGTCCAATACCGGAAATAATAACGGTTGCCGGTCCTGTCTGCCCACTCGCACTCAACCGTTGGGTAGGTCGATAAGATTGCGAAGTGTAATATTCTGTTGAACGTCCGATAACAATGCCAACCAGAAGTCCCACGACAACCGCCGAAGCAATCCACACCCAATTCTCAAGTCCTAAAAACCAAAGCATCACATAAGTTGCCACTATAATCAGTGCAGAGCTTAAATTGGTGCCCCAAGCCAAAGCGCCCAACAACTCTTTCATTGTTGCATTCTCTTTTGTCCGCACAGAAAAAATTCCAATAATTGAAAGAACGATTCCAACGGCAGCAATCAACATCGGTGCTACCACGGCTTTATATTGCATAACGGTATCGGCAGAATGAATATAAGCTGCTGCTCCAAGTGCAGCAGTTGCCAAAATGGAGCCACAATAAGACTCATATAAGTCAGCTCCCATACCAGCCACATCACCCACATTATCACCCACATTATCGGCAATCGTTGCCGGGTTGCGCGGATCATCTTCTGGGATACCAGCCTCTACTTTGCCAACTAAATCGGCGCCAACATCAGCAGCTTTCGTATAAATGCCCCCACCTACACGTGCAAAAAGAGCTTGTGTAGAGGCCCCCATACCAAAAGTCAACATGGTAGTCGTTATGAGACACAACTTATGAGTCGGTGTCAAGACATCGGTCGGAATCACCTCATTCAACAAAATATACCAAAATGAAATATCCAAAAGGCCTAGCCCGACCACTACCAGCCCCATCACTGCTCCACTCCGAAAAGCGATTCTTAATCCTGCATTCAGTGACTGTCTCGCCGCATTCGCTGTACGAGCCGAAGCATAAGTGGCTGTTTTCATTCCTAAAAAACCCGAAAGTCCAGAAAAGAATCCACCCGTAAGAAAAGCAATCGGCACCCAACCATTTTGCACTTGAAAACCATAAGCCATGATCGAAAACAAGAGTACCAAGCCTAAAAAAACAAAACCAACAATCTTATACTGTTGTTTTAAATACGACATAGCCCCTCGACGAACAGCTGCGGCTATTTTAATCATCTGAGGCGTTCCCTCACTCTCTTTCATCATCTGCCTATGAAAATAATAAGCAAAGCAAAGCGCTAAGACCGACGCTACCGGTATAAGCCCAAATAAGGTGTCAATCATAAATGTATGTTTTAAGGTTATGCACCAAATATAAAGATTCTGATTAACACTAGCAAAAAAAAACGCATGAATATAACCTCCCCCGAATGACAAATTGATGTATTTACGACAAAAAAAATCCCCTTTTGTAGTATTTTGCTAGTTTATAGCGCTACAAAAGGAGATTTATAAATAATCAATTAATCTTAAATTCTTACAGCAGTTCCAGTCGCTGTTACCATTAACATGCTCCCGCTACCGCCCACAGTTTCATAGTCTAAATCGACCCCGATAACGGCATTAGCTCCTAAAGCCGCCGCCTGTTGTTGCATCTCTAGCAAAGCTGTCTCTTTAGCTTTGCGAAGCACCTCCTCATAAGCTCCAGAACGACCGCCAACAATATCGCGGATACTAGCGAAAAGATCCCGAAAGACATTCGCACCAATGATGGTCTCACCCGATACGATTCCATAATACGTAATGATTGTTTTTCCTTCAATAATAGGGGTAGTTGTTACTAACATAGCTTTCATTTTTAATATAACCTATCATAATAGACGCTCAAAGGGTAGGAAAAGTTGCAATGCAACCATTAAAATAATAAAAAAGTCGCCAAACTAAAGAATGACGACTTTCAGAACGAAGATTTTTATTCATTTTAAAACATTTGGCGCACCCGTTCTATCGCATTGACCAAAAGATCAATCTCTTCTTTCGTGTTATATAACCCAAAAGAGGCGCGAACCGTTCCTTCTACACCCAACCGTTGCATCAACGGCTGAGCACAATGATGCCCAGTACGCACAGCAATGCCTAGCCGATCGAGCAGGGTTCCCATATCAAACGGGTGAATATGGCCAACTAAAAAAGAGATCACAGCCCCTTTTTCGGCCGCTTCACCTAAAATACGCAGATCAGGAATGCCTTTCAAACGCTCCGTAGCATAAACTAATAAATCGTGCTCATGCGCTGCAATCTGGTCTAACCCGAGTGCATTCATATAATCTATCGCCTTAGCGAGCCCTGTTGTTCCAACATAGTCGGGCGTCCCCGCTTCAAACTTAAAAGGGAGCTCATTGAAGGTAGTCTTTTCAAACGAGACGTGTTGTATCATCTCCCCCCCTGCCTGATAAGGAGGCAACCGATCGAGCCACTCCTCCTTACCATAAAGCACCCCTACCCCAGTAGGTCCGTACATTTTATGGGCAGAAAAAGCTAAAAAGTCAACGTCTAAGTCCTGCACATCGACTGCCATATGCGGCACCGACTGAGCCGCATCTAGCAGAAACGGCACCCCATGCGCATGCGCCACAGCAATCATCTCTTTAGCAGGATTAACCGTACCCAAAACATTAGAGACTTGAGTTAAGCTAACTATCTTAGTCCGTTCACTAAAGAGTGCCTCATATTCATCTAACAAAAGCTCACCTTGATCATTCATGGGAACAACCTTAATGGTAATGCCTTTGCGAGCTGCTAATAACTGCCAAGGAACAATGTTACTATGATGCTCCATGACAGAGATGATAACCTCATCACCCGCCTCCATAAAAGCATCACCAAAAGAAGAGACAACCAAGTTGATACTTTCGGTTGTTCCGCGCGTAAAGACAATTTCATTTGTACTCCGCGCATGAATAAACTCCCGAACAGTTTCACGGGCACCCTCGTGCAGTTCGGTGGCCTGCTGCGATAAATAATGCACCCCACGATGCACATTCGCATTCACCGAATAGTATTGATCCACCAGTGCTTCAACCACCAAACGAGGCTTCTGAGTTGTCGCACCATTGTCGAAATAAACCAATGGCTTATCGTACACCGTCCGACTTAAAATAGGAAAATCTTCACGTATTGTTTGAATATTCATCGCCTTATTCATCTATTATATTTCTCCCGGTTTCTTTTAGGATTTACAAATGGCACAGCCGCGGCACTTATTTAATTCACCACGGAATCGCTTTTCAACAAGAAGATGCAAGCGATTCCTTAAGGCTTCTATTTGCACTTTGTCTACCACCTCATTCACAAAAGCAAACATCAGCAATAAACGAGCCTCTTTCTCAGAGATGCCACGCGCCCGCATGTAGAAAAGAGCATTCTCATCGAGCTGGCCAACAGTTGCTCCATGCGAACATTTCACATCATCGGCATAAATTTCCAACTGCGGTTTAGTATACATCCGAGCCTCTCGAGTGACACACAAATTTCTGTTTGTCTGCTGTGCAGTGGTATGCTGAGCATCAGGACGCACCAACACTAATCCAGAGAAAGCCCCCACCGCTTGATCATCCAAAACATATTTAAACAATTCATGACTAACCCCATTAGGCACAGCATGATCAATCAACGTGTGGTTATCGACATGTTGGTTTTTATCAATAATAGCCATACCCGATAAATCGATTTCCGCATGCTCACCAGCCAGCAAGACCTGAGTCATGTTACGTGTAGTACCATTATGCAATGTCATACCATTAAGCGACACCCGACTATGAGCCTCCTGCTTAACATACAAGTTGCTCATCCGCACGGTTTTCGTATGCGTCTCCTCAAGCTCATACCAATCGAAAACAGTCCGTTCACCAGCAAAAACCTCAACCACCTGAGTGGCCAAGAAGTTCACCTGATCCATCGCATGATCACAAACCAACAGACGCACCTGAGCCCCCTCTTCAAGGACCACTAAGACACGTCTATTCACCATAAAGTCGACATCTGCACGCAAGACATTAACCAACTGGATCGGCTTATCGACCACCGTATTTTTAGGGACATAACAGAAGAACCCATCTTGAGCAAACATGGTATTAAACGCAGTCACCGCATCCTTATCGGTCGGCGCCAATTGGGCATAATACTTTTTAATAAGCTCCGGATGCTGCTCAGCCACCTCCTTCAAACTCCCAACAATCACCCCCTCTGGCAAATTCGCGCTAGGCAAAGCCTTATTGTAAAACGTATCATTCACCACGAAATAGAGCGATGTACTCATATTAGGCACATCACACTTAAAGACCTCATAAGGATTCACAGGGATATCCAACCGATTCAAGTTTAATCCATAATCAGGTTCAAAATAGTTGGCTACATCCGTATACTTATAATCCTCCAGCTTACGGTTAGGAAAGCCCAACCGCTCAAAATCGGCAAAAGCCCGAGCACGAGGCGCATTAAGCGCCGATGCACTGTGCTTGCAGATCATCGCTTCTGTCTGAGAAAACAGTTCTATATATTGTTGTTCGACCGCCATGATTATTCTCCTAATTCTTTCTTGATCCAATCGTACCCTTTTTCTTCAAGTTCAAGAGCCAATTCCGGACCAGCCGTTTTTACGATACGTCCCTTATAAAGCACATGCACAATATCAGGTTTAATATAATCCAGCAAGCGCTGATAGTGTGTAATCACAATAGTACTCGTCTCCGATGTTTTAAGCTTATTCACCCCCTCGGCCACGATACGCAAAGCATCAATATCCAAGCCCGAATCGGTCTCATCCAAAATGCTCAAACGCGGTTCCAACATGGCCATTTGAAAAATCTCATTCCGTTTCTTCTCACCTCCAGAGAACCCTTCGTTTACAGAACGGTTAGCCAGTTTATTATCCAATTCCACAACAGCCCGCTTTTCACGCATCAGCTTCAAGAACTCACTCGCAGTAAGTGCTGGCAATCCCCTATATTTTCGTTGCTCATTCACAGCCGCCCGCATAAAATTAACCATGCTTACACCCGGGATCTCTACCGGATATTGGAAACTAAGGAAAACCCCCTCGTGACTACGGTCTTCGGCAGGCATATCCAACAGATTCTTTCCATAAAAAGAGACACTCCCCTTAGTCACCTCAAAAGCCGGATTGCCCACAAGCACCGACGAAAGTGTACTTTTTCCAGAGCCATTAGGCCCCATGATAGCATGTACCTCGCCCGGTTTTACAGTCAAGTTAATGCCTTTCAATATTTCTTTGCCATTAATACTGGCACACAAATCTTTAATCTCTAACATGATATCTTATAATTTAATCATTTACACGTTCACTTCATCAAAACCTTAAAATCAGCCAACACTACCCTCCAAAGAGATAGAGAGTAATTTTTGGGCTTCCACAGCAAACTCCATCGGCAACTTATTTAGCACCTCCTTCGCATAACCATTCACGATCAAGCCAATGGCATCTTCGGTCGATATACCCCGCTGATTACAATAGAAAATCTGATCCTCACTAATTTTGCTCGTTGTAGCTTCATGCTCGACCACTGCCGTTTCGTTATGGATATCCATATAAGGGAACGTATGCGCCCCACATTTGTCGCCAAGCAACAAAGAGTCACATTGGCTATAATTACGTGCATTATCGGCACGTTCAGAAACACGAACCAATCCGCGATAAGAGTTTTCACTCTTTCCGGCTGATATTCCCTTGCTCACAATGGTACTTTTGGTATTCTTTCCCAAATGAATCATCTTCGTGCCAGTATCTGCTTGTTGATAATTATTCGTAACGGCAACAGAATAAAACTCAGCCGTAGAATTATCACCACTCAAGATACACGATGGATACTTCCACGTAACAGCCGATCCAGTCTCCACCTGCGTCCAAGAGAGTTTACTTCCCTCCCCTTTACACCTACCGCGCTTAGTCACAAAATTATAAACCCCACCTCGGCCTTCCGCGTCACCAGGGTACCAATTCTGCACCGTGCTGTACTTCACCTCCGCCCGATCATGTACAATGATCTCAACGATAGCAGCATGCAACTGATTCTCATCGCGCATAGGAGCCGTACATCCCTCAAGATAAGAGACATAAGAATCATCATCGGCCACAATCAACGTCCGCTCAAACTGACCAATGTTTTGAGTATTAATACGGAAATAAGTCGACAACTCCATCGGGCAACGCACCCCTTTAGGAATATAAACAAAAGAACCATCAGAAAAGACTGCCGAGTTCAAAGCTGCAAAGAAATTATCCCGATAGCCCACCACCGAGCCCATGTACTTCTTAACCAAGTCAGGATGCTCCCTTACCGCTTCGCTAAAAGAGCAAAAGATAATCCCTTTCTCCATCAACGTCTCTTTAAAAGTGGTTTTCACCGACACCGAATCCATCACAGCATCGACAGCAATGCCACTCAACGCCATCTGTTCTTCCAATGGAATACCCAGTTTATTAAACGTTTTAAGCAATTCAGGGTCGACCTCGTCCAAACTCTGAGGTCCCTCCTTCTTCTTCGTTGGATCAGCATAATAAGAGATCGCCTGATAATCGATCTCCGGAATACGAAGATGCGCCCAAGTCGGCATCTCCAAAGTCAGCCAATGGCGATACGCCTTCAGCCTAGAGTCCAGCAACCATTCCGGTTCGCCTTTTTTCTGAGAAATCAGACGCACCACCTCTTCATTAAGCCCCTTCTCAATCACTTCCGTATGCACATCGGTCACAAAACCATATTTATACTTCTCTTGAGTAAGCTCTTTTACATATTTATTGGGTTCTTCTTGTTGTGTCATTATTGTTCAATATATATTGTTGAGTCATTTGTTTCACGGCAGGCATAAACATTCCTGAGACACTCTTCACTGAATAATATAACGAAGAAGCGCTCTTTTTTGTTTGACCAATCATCGCCCCATGCGCATCGATCGAATCGAGTACGATAAATAACAAACTAAGTAAAAGCGTCAATTTGAGCGCACCAAGTAGTGCACCAAGACAGCGATTAAGCCATCCCAAAGAGATCATTTCCACCGTTTTTGTTAAGACAGAAGCCACGATAGAAAAGAGTAGCGGCACTGCAATCCAAATCATCACAAAAGCGATAACCTGAGCCACCGTCATCGAATCAGTTATAGCCGGACATATTTTTTCCGCCAATGCCAGATACAAAGCCCTTGCAGCTATTAAACCGACAACAAGCCCCAGAAGCGAAGCCAATTGTCGGATAAATCCCTTCATGAAACCCGTCACAGCACCAGCTCCAATCATTCCTACAATGAAAACATCAATCGTTGTCATATCCCCTATATAAAGTTAATGTGCCAATACACCAATTGACTGCGCGATAATGCCGCATGGCAATTGGCATATTGGCACATTTCACGAAGCGCCACACTGGCATTGTAACAGAAATTACAATGTCTGTTTAACTTCTATTTCTTCGAACGTTTCAATCATGTCGCCCACTTTAATGTCGTTACAGTTTACCAAACTGATACCACATTCAAAGTTTGTGCCAACCTCTTTCACATCATCCTTAAAGCGTTTCAAGGCATTCAAGCTACCAGTATAAATAACGATACCCTCACGAATCAAGCGTGCCTTATCACTTCGTTTAGCCTTACCTGTTTTAACCACAGCACCAGCAACGATACCCACTTTAGTAATGTTATACACCTCACGAACCTCGATTGTCGCAGTAATTTGTTCCTTCAATTCTGGAGCAAGCATACCCTCCATAGCGGCTTTCACCTCCTCGATAGCATCATAGATCACAGAATATTTACGAATATCCACACCATCTTGTTCGGCTAGTTTGTTCGCAGATCCCGAAGGACGCACTTGGAAGCCAACGATAATAGCATCCGAAGCAGCAGCCAATGAGACATCCGATTCAGAGATTTGTCCCACCCCTTTATGAATAACATTCACCTGGATCTGTTCAGTAGACAATTTAATCAGCGAGTCACTCAAGGCCTCAACCGATCCATCCACGTCGCCCTTCACAATAATATTCAATTCTTGGAAGTTACCTAAAGCGATACGGCGTCCCAATTCATCAAGCGTTAAAATCTTCTGAGTACGCAAGCCCTGTTCACGTTGTAACTGCTCACGCTTATTAGTAATTTCACGCGCCTCCTGATCCGATTCCACCACATGGAACGTATCACCAGCAGCTGGAGCTCCATTCAAGCCCAAGATCAATACCGGTTCCGAAGGACCAGCCTCCTTCACCCGTTGGTTACGCTCATTAAACATCGCCTTCACACGGCCATAATGCGTACCAGCCAAAACGATATCCCCCATCTTAAGCGTTCCGTTAGAAACCAAGATAGTAGCCACATAACCACGCCCTTTATCCAAAGACGATTCAATCACCGATCCACTGGCATTTCGGTTAGGGTTCGCTTTCAACTCAAGCATTTCAGCTTCGAGCAACACCTTTTCCATAAGCTCCTTCACGCCCGATCCCTGCTTAGCAGAAATATCTTGCGACTGATACTTACCTCCCCAGTCCTCAACCAAGAAGTTCATCGCTGCCAATTCCTCTTTAATTCTTTCAGGATTTGAAGTCGGTTTATCCACCTTATTAATAGCAAAGACGATCGGTACTCCAGCAGCCACAGCGTGATTAATCGCCTCTTTGGTTTGCGGCATCACATTGTCGTCGGCAGCTACAATAATAATAGCGATATCCGTCACTTTAGCACCACGAGCACGCATAGCGGTAAAAGCCTCATGTCCAGGAGTATCAAGGAAAGTAATTCTTCTACCATCCTCCAACTTCACGTTGTAAGCCCCGATATGCTGCGTGATACCACCAGCCTCACCAGCAATCACATTCGCCTTACGAATATAGTCGAGCAAAGAAGTTTTACCGTGGTCTACGTGTCCCATCACCGTAACGATAGGAGCTCGGTGCTCTAAATTTTCAGGAGCATCCTCCTCCTCGACGATTGCCTGTGACACTTCTGCGCTGACATATTCCGTTTTAAAGCCAAACTCCTCAGCCACTAAATTGATCGTTTCTGCATCCAAGCGTTGGTTGATAGAAACCATCATACCGATACTCATACACGTTGCGATAACTTGGTTAACAGTGATATCCATCATGTTAGCCAGCTCATTAGCCGTTACGAACTCAGTCAACTTCAAGATTCTGCTATCCGCCATATCTTGATTTTCCTGTTCTTGCATCCGGTTAGAAGCCTGTTCGCGTTTCTCCTTACGGTATTTCGACGTTTTATTTTTACCTTTACTAGTCAGGCGTGCAAGCGTTTCTTTTACTTGCTTAGCCACATCCTCCTCACTAACCTCCTGTTTCAAAACCGGCTTCTTAAAACGATCTTTATTCGTTTTCTTTGCATTGTTTTGGTTTGGTCTAGGCGCCTGTCCCGGTTGATGAGGTCTAGGTGATGAGAAGTTAGACACCACATTATTCACATCGACCTTCTCTTTATTGATCCGGTTCCGTTTTTTCTTTTGCGCATCAGCATCTTTAGAGATATTCGGTCTAACTACCTTATTATCATCCTTTCGGATCTCTTTGATAATAGCCTCTTTCATCTGTTTCTTTTGATCCAGACGAACTTTATCTTTTTCTTCGCGTTCCCGACGTTTTTCCTCTTTCGTTTTTTTCTTAGGACGAGTCGATTGATTCAAGGCAGCCAAGTCAATTTGGCCGATCACATTAATTTTCGCACCCAATTCCGGTTTGCGAATAGTATACACTCCATCTTTCGATGTATTTGACTCTGTTTGAGATGTTTCCTCCAATTTCATTGGCACATTTTCCTCTTTATTCATAAGAGTGGACTCTTCTTTCGTTTGCTCTTCTTTCTGTATTTTCACTACCTCTACTACTTGTTCATTATGAGCCTCGTGAACGATTTTAGGTTCAACAACCGGCTCTTGCTTAGGTTGCTCTATCACGACGATCTTCTCTTCAACGACAACCGGTGTCGTTTCCTGCTTTTCAACACTCTCCTGGCGCACCATCGTAGCAGGTTCCTTTTCAGTAGCAGGATCCAAGTGCTCAGATTGTGGCGTAACGGTTTCTTCTTTGATGATTGCGGCAGGCTCTTTTTCAGCCTTCCGATGATTCAATTTATCCAAATCGATTTTCCCGACAGGTTTAAACTTTGGACGTACCTCTTCAGGGACCACCGTTTTAATCACATCATTGCTTTTGGGTGCTTCAACTTCCTTTCCATACCCGTCGATAGAAACCGATGCTTTGTTGCGATCCTTATTCTGGCGTTCCTGAATAAAGCGTTCCGATTCAAGTCTAAGATTTTTATCCGTACTAAACTCTTTAACGAGAACAGCATATTGCTCCTCGCTAATTTTCGTATTCGGGTTTGCCTCAACGGTATATCCCTTCTTTTGCAAGAATTCAACCACCGTCGTGATTCCCACATTTAAATCTCTTGTAACTTTGTTTAACCTTATCGTCATACTTTAAATTTAATGAATAAATGGAGCGAAGATGTTTACATCGTTAGTACGCTTGCACTATCAAGTTGCAAAACTCATCTTATTCTTCAAACTCCGATTTCAAAATACGTAATACCTCATCCACCGTTTCTTCTTCCAAGTCAGTCTTTTCGATTAACATTTCGCGAGGTGCAGTCAACACAGCTTTAGCAGTATCAATTCCAATCGATTTAATAGCATCAATAACCCAGCTATCGATCTCATCCTTAAACTCATCCAAGTAGATGTCTTCACTATCTACCTCATTGTCCAACTCACGGAACACATCAATGGTGTATTCGGTCAACATACTGGCCAGTTTAATATTCAAACCGCCTTTACCAATAGCCAACGACACTTCCTCCGGTTTCAAAAAAACCTCCGCTTTACGATCTTCTTCATTCAATCGAATAGAAGAGACTTTAGCCGGACTTAAAGCGCGCTGAATAAACAATGAAATATTCGATGTATAATTTATCACATCAATATTCTCATTGCGCAACTCCCGAACGATGCCATGAATACGACTACCTTTGACACCCACACAAGCGCCTACCGGGTCGATTCTGTCATCATAAGACTCCACAGCAATCTTCGCACGTTCACCAGGGATACGTGCAATTCTTTTTATTGTTATCAATCCATCGTTAATCTCCGGAACCTCCATTTCAAACAAGCGTTGCAAGAACATCGGTGAAGTTCGTGAAAGAATAATTTTCGGATTATTATTTTTATTGTCAACACGAGCCACTACCGCACGTGCCGTTTCACCTTTCCGATAGAAATCGGATGGGATTTGTTCTGTTTTAGGAAGAAGTAACTCATTGCCCTCATCGTCCAACAGAAGAATCTCTTTTTTCCAAATCTGATAAACCTCAGCACTGATGATAGAGCCTACTTTATCGATATACTTATTATAAATACTATCCTTTTCTAGTTCAAGTATCTTAGAAGCCAATGTCTGACGAAGATTCAAAATAGCACGACGACCGAACTTAGCAAAGATCACCTCATCGGTAACCTCTTCTCCTACCTCATAAGAAGCGTCTATTTTTTGAGCCTCACTCAATGAAATCTGCATATTAGGATTGGTTAAATCCTCATCTGCTACAACTTCACGATTACGCCATATCTCAAAATCCCCTTTATCAGGGTTAACAATAACGTCGTAATTTTCATCGGTGCCAAACATTTTCGCGATAACACTGCGGAACGACTCTTCAAGAACACTCACCATAGTGGTCCGATCAATGTTTTTCAGATCTTTAAATTCCGAAAATGTATCAATCAAGCTGATTGTTTCTTCTTTTTTGGCCATAACTTTTATTTAAAACTAATTAAGTATTTCGTATATTTGATTTGTTCATAAGTAAATACCTCATCCTCATCAACGAGTTTCGGTCTCTTGTCTCCCTCCAGTTTAACTTTTTTCTGAACGGTCAACGTAAAATTCTCTTCATTGGCCTCCTTTAAGACACCAACCAATTTACGTCCATCTTTAACCAGCACTTCCACATCAAGACCAAGGTGGTTATAATACTGCTGCAAAACTTTAAATGGCTGTCCGATACCTGCAGAACCAACTTCTAGCTCATAGTCTTCCTCCTCACGGTTCAATTTAGACTCCATGTAACGGCTCAATTCAACACAGTCCTCGATCCAAACGCCTTCTGCATGATCGATCTCAACGACAATTTTGTCGTCTGGGCTTACAGTCACTTCAACTAAAAAATAGTCTTTTCCTTCCAGCCACTCCTCAACAATCTGACAAACAGTTCTTTTTTCTATCATTGATTAATTATTAAGAACAAAAAAAGGAGCTTAATCGCCCCTCCACCTTTCATCCATTTCGTTTGCAAAGATATAAATAATCTGTTCGATTACAAAATATTAAATGAAAAAAGATGTTTTTAAGCGTTCTAAAACAGATCGCATTTCAACGAAGCAGGACCAATCAAGAAAAAAGGAGTCGATTTGCCCTTAAACGAAATACTTTTAATACCTTTACGCCTGAATTTCAATTTGATTAATATGGCACATCCTCTTAACACGAATAAGCAATTTATGGTTGGCAATGGCATCTTGGCTTTTGCAGTGATCTTCATTGTCGTTATTTTCGTCTACATGGGCATGAAAATGCAACGAGACAAGCAAAAGAACCATTACTTCACAGAACAATACACTATTTCTTTAACGAAAGGGTTTCTGAAAGACTCTGTTTCTGTTTTGATAAACGATAGTCTAATCGGTTCCAAACAGATAGATCAAGAGCCATTTAATTTAGAGATTAAACGCTTTGCCGATCAAAGCATCTTAATGATCGTTGACCACGAAACAGACGTAACCTCTTCCTTTAACCTAAGCGAAAAGGGTGGTCGCTACCGTTTCGTTAAAGAGGTTGATGGCATAAAGCAACTAGGGCAAGAGTAAGCGCAAGACCTCTATCAAAAAAGCTCGGTACGATAACCTTTAAGTTCTTCACGCCATTGCTTGGCTTGATTCTTGGTAACCCGATCCATCAGGTTCCAGAATGCTGGTCCGTGGTTCATCTCTTGGGTGTGACAAAGTTCATGCAAAAGGACATAGTTCATCAAATGCTCAGGCAAAAGAACCAAAAAGAGGGAAAGATTAATGCTTTTGCGCCCCGAACAGCTGCCCCAGCGTGTGCGGCTGCTATTTATCTTAACCGATTGATACTGAAAGCCATGCTGGTGTGCCAACAGAGCAAGCTGCCGTGGCAACTCTTTTTGCGCCTGCTTCCGAACTTGTTCTAGAATAACCTTCCGAAGCCACTCCTGCCACTTCTCTTGTTTCAAGTCGACCGCTCTGGGAACCATTATCTCAAGCCGACTTTCTCGTTGCCTCAAAAAGAAACCGGACGAATCACCTGCCACTAAAGCCAACTCAAAAGAGGGGGCTTTCAATGTATATCCCACCTCAATAATCGCCCGTTCTAGTTTACTCTGATGAACAGATAACCGATCGCGCAGCGTCTCTACCGCGCGCTCTATCTCTTGCGTCGTACATCCTTCGGGCACAGTCACATAAATCCCATCGGATTTGGCTCTAAACACCAACCGTTTTGCTCGCCTATTGGGACTAATGACCAAACGCCCCAATTTAGGATCGGTGATATCGTATCTTTCCACTGTAAAAACTTCTTTGCATAAGAGTACAAAAGTAGCAAAATAAACTACAGGCCAACCGCCCCAAGAAACAAATTAGTCCTACTTTTTTAGAAAACCACCAAAAAAAAACAGAAAAACATGCAACTTTATTCCATTCACTCTCGTCTAATAGATAATTGAACTTAAAAACAGAATCTTATGAAAGCATTTTTTAGAATTTTACTGATTTCCATACTGACAATAGGAACAGTGAGCGGTTGTGATCTTTATCAAGGCAATAGTATTAAGCCGAGTAAAAAACGGATTACTCGCAACTACAACACCAAAGCCTTCACTAAGATTTCAATAAAAACCGTTGCGGATGTAACGTACAAACAGGCAGCAGATAGTAGCACATCAGTGAGCATCTATGGCCCTGAAAACATGGTCGACTTAATGGCTGTTTCGGTGGAGAACAACACGCTTAATATCACCACCAAAAGGAAAGTCAACTTCAATAAAACACACCTCAAAATTGCCATCTCTTCTCCTCGAATCAACGAACTTAGCTTTAATGGTGTAGGCGATGTGGTGATCAATGATCCAATCCAAAGTGATGATTTAAGACTTGAGAACCGCGGCGTAGGCGATATAAAAGTGGCTTCTTTTAAAGGTAAGAAGATTACGGTCTACTCTTCTGGGGTGGGTAATGTCAACCTCTCTGGAGAGGCAGAAGAAGCTTGCTTAGACTCCAAAGGGGTGGGCGATATCAATGCTTCTGACCTCAAAGCTCAAAAGGTAACAGCAGAAGCCAAAGGGGTAGGAGACATCTCTTGTTATGCCACAGAAGCCATTCATGCCTCAGCAAAAGGGGTGGGCGAAATTAAGTATAAAGGAAACCCCACACAAAAATCGCTAAGTAAAAAAGGCATCGGAGGTATTTCACACCAATAAAAACATAAAATAAATAGTCGTATGAAAAAGAATCTACTAGCTGCTACCATCTTGCTATTGGGAGCATCACTCACTGGTTATGCACAGGGCCAATCAGCTGGCTATATTTCTAAGACAGTTCAGGCAACTCCTTTTCAAGCCATCGCCATCGAGGGCAGTGCCGATGTGATTTACAAACAAGGAGCTAACCAGGAGATTGAGATTTCAGGCTCTCCCAATGCAGTGGAACGCCTAGAGGTGCGTACAGTCAACGGGACTTTAACCGTCGGTTTCAAAAAAGGAACACGAAACTTAAATTACAAAAAGCTTGAGGTCAAGGTCTCAAATCCTGGTATCAATCAAATCAGGGTCAATGGCTCGGGTGATGTTAAACTAGCCAATGGCTTAAAGACCAATGAGCCTGTCAAAATCAGTATCAATGGGTCGGGCGATGTAGAAGGGCATTCTATTCAATGTCAAGAACTTCGGCTATCGGTCAACGGATCGGGCGACATAGAGCTTCTGAAAACAGAAAGCCAACTTTGTATAGCCGCTGTTCAAGGCTCTGGCGATATAACACTTAGCGGAACCACTCAGGAGGCGCAACTCACCTCTTCTGGATCGGGCGACATTGATGCCACCGCTTTAAAAGCTAAAACCGTGACTGCGTCTTGCAACGGATCGGGTGATGTGGGTTGTTATGCCAGCGAAAAACTAACTATCCGCAAACGCGGCAGTGGGGATGTCAGCTACAAAGGAAAACCGAAAGAGGTGGTGTCGACGGATCGGGCACGCCAACGGGCTAGATAAAAGGTCTAACGGCTTGCTCTATTCAAGCAGCCAACAATTGAATCTCTCTTTTACTAAATAAAATCTCCCTTATCGGGGTATTTATTCTAACTGAAGAAATGGTTACTGCGTGATGCAGTGACCATTTCGTTTTTGTTTCCAAAACCGTTTTTCTCTACACAAGAGAACAGAAAAAAGGTCCTTATCCTACTACACCGTACATGGAATTTGAGTACCTTCAATTCGCAACCTATCCATAGAGTTTTGTTTTTTGGAAAGCATCTGCCATCTGCCACCTTTCTCTACCCAACTAGTCGTTAATCAGGATCTTAAAGGTGTTGCAGATACCGTTACAGATCGGCGATAGACAAAGTCTCTCCCCCTTAAAAAACAGCCAGAGGTCAAAGTCCCCGACTGTTTCACGTTGCCTTTTCCTAACCATTAGTTGTTTTCTAGGCACTAAACACTTTGTTTACCCATGCTAAACACTTTGTTTACCCATGCTAAACACTTTGTTTATCCATGCTAAACACTTTGTTTATCTATGCAAAAACACTTTGTATCGCCTAGGTAAACACTTTGTATCGCCTAGGTAAACGCTTTGTATCCCCTAGGCAAACGCTTTGTTTGGTTTATGATTGGAGCAGACGTCAGCAAAGATCAGATGTCAGTAACCGCCACTTTAGGGCAAATAAAAAGGCTACAATCTCATTGCAGCCTCTCTATTTCGTTAGTTTTTTCATAAATTTAAGAAGTGAAACTTCACAGCCTCGGTTGTTTTAATTAAGCGTACTAACTGTATTATATTTAGTAAAAAAAAATATCTATTCTTGTATGAACGACTGTTTGGCTACTTTCTTTAAGCTATCAGCCAAATGAGCTCGCTCCATTTTTACATCTTCAGAGACAGCCACAGACGGAGCAGACATCTGCTTCCCAATGGTATCAACGGCCATCACAGAACTTTCATTTCCAGACATCGAATGTTGTGCCACATTGCCTAACAACAACACAATGGCCACAGCCGCCGCTGCCTTAAACACAGGCATAAAACGTCCGATAAGAGTCATGCGCTTTGCCTTAACGATAGGCGCTTCGACCTGAGCCAACACACGTTGATCAAAGTCATCACCCAGCCCCACTTCGCTCTGGCTTTGTTGATAAACAAACAGATCCTTATACCGATGCAAATGAGCAGGAACCTCTTCAGATGAAAAGAAGCCACGTAAGGTTTGCTCTTCCTCTATGGAAGTTTCGCATTCCCAATAACGCTCTAAAAGCTGTTCGATAGATTTATAATCCATATTCTTCGATCTCTAAAAATCGTTGTTTCACTTTTTGTCTGGCTCTAAACAGATTAACCTTTACTTGCTCCTCTGTTAAATTCAGCACCGTTGCAATTCTCTTATAACTTTCACCCTCGACATCTCTTAATTGCATAATCAAGCGTTGTTTCTCGGGTAGTTCATCAACCAAACGAGCAATCGTTTTCATCTTCTCCTCTTGCTCCAACTGGTCATATGGACTGATGTGATCAGAAGCCTCTTCCATTTCATAAGTAATGGGAACGTTTTGAGCCTCTTTTTTTTGACTCCGGTCGATCGCTAAATTTTTAGCAACCACTAAGCAGTAAGCTTCAATAGAATCAAATTGAGACCACTCTTCACGTTTAGTCCAAACCTTAATCATGGTATCCTGCACAACGTCTTCCGCTTCTGCCCTATCTAAGGTTATTCGAAGCGCTAATCGAAAGAGTTTATCTTTCAAGGGTAAGATGTCGTTTCGGAAACTGATTTCTTGCATCTCTATAATAATGACGAATGAGTATATGAAAAGTTACACCCGAAGGCTGTTTTTTTTTGAATTATTTTTTCAGTCTAGTTCCTCCACCCGACTGTATCTCTGATAATGAAGTAATTACGACTTCTGAGACGCCCGAAGAAATTGCTTCAAATGCGTTTTCTAACTTTGGAATCATGCCTCCTTGAATGATACCTTCGTGTACATAATGCCGGAAAGAGGCTTCATCGATCTTTTTTATAACACTCTCTTCATCTGACGCATCACGTAATACGCCTTTCTTCTCGAAACAGTAGATTAGTGTTACCTCGTAGCGGGTAGCTAAAGCTTTGGCCACCTCACCGGCAATGGTGTCGGCATTGGTGTTTAATAACTGACCCTCTCCATCATGTGTCAGAGGGGCCATAACGGGTACAACCCCCTTCTCTATCAAATCGGACAACAAGGTGGTATCGACACGCTCCACATCGCCCACAAAGCCATAATCAACTTCGGCAACGGGACGTTTACAAGAGCGGATCACATCCATATCGGCCCCAGTCAATCCGAGTGCATTAACGCCACGAGCCTGAAGACCGGTCACAATCGTTTTGTTCACGAGCCCTCCATAAACCATGGTCACTAGGTTGAGTGTCTCTTCATCAGTTACCCGCCGACCATTCACCATCCGGCTCTCAATGCCGAGTTTAGAAGCCAGCCGAGTAGCCGATCGGCCTCC
Source organism: Bacteroidia bacterium (assembly GCA_009929715.1). GTDB lineage: Bacteria > Bacteroidota > Bacteroidia > Bacteroidales > Bacteroidaceae > Bacteroides. The sequence continues at coordinate 9,633 of RZZX01000005.1, read as the reverse complement.
TCCATGAACCAATACTTTGGCCCCTTGGATCAAAGCAAAATCACTCAACAGTGCATGAAGTGAGGCTTGTTCTTCAACAATAGCCCCACCCACCTTTATTATAGTTAGCTTCTCCTTCATCTTTTTATTCCAAATAAGTATACCCGTAAAGGCCTGAACGGTAATTAGACAAGAACTCTTTGCCCTCATCGACCGTTATTCGCCCATCTTTCACAGACTTAGTCACCCATGTTTCAAGTGTACGCACCAATTTTTTCGGGTTGTATTGCACATAATCGAGCACCTCTGCAACCGTTTCTCCATCGATAATTTGCTCAATAGTATACCCTTTCTCGTTGACTGAGACGTGCACGGCATTGGTATCGCCAAATAGATTGTGCATATCGCCCAAGATTTCCTGATAAGCGCCCACCAAGAACACAGCTAGATAATAGGGTTCTTTGCCCTTTAAGCTATGTACCGGCATGTAATGCGCCACATTACGCGTAGAGATAAAGTTGGCTATCTTCCCATCTGAATCGCAAGTGATGTCTTGGAGCGTAGCCGAACGATCGGGTTTTTCATCCAACCGCTGAATAGGCACAATGGGAAAAATCTGATCGATAGCCCATGAATCAGGTAAGGATTGGAAGAGTGAGAAATTACAGAAATACTTATCGGCCAACAGCTTTGACATGTTTCTAAACTCCTCTGGAGCATGTTTCAGCCCTTGAGCAATCTGATTTATCTCACGGGTGATAGACCAATACAACCGTTCAATCTGCGCACGGGTTTTCAAATCCACAATGCCATGACTAAATAAGTCGAGTGCCTCTTCACGGATCTGCTGGGCATCATGCCAAGCCTCAAGCATCTTGTTCTGATTCAAGGAATCCCAAATGGCGTAAAGCTCCTGTACCAACTCGTGCGAATCGGGAGCAATCTCCTCCTCATCGTCCCATTGAGGCAATGTAGCAGTCTCAAGCACTTCAAAAATCAAGACCGAGTGATGAGCTGTCAGCGCTCGCCCACTCTCAGTGATAATATTCGGATGTGGGATACCGTTTTTATCGCTCGCATCGACCAAGGTGGAGATGGAGTCGTTCACATACTCCTGAATGGAATAGTTCACACTACTTTCACTGTTCGATGAACGTGTGCCGTCATAATCAACTCCAAGTCCGCCGCCAATATCGACAAATTCGACATTAAAGCCCATGCTATGAAGCTGTACATAAAACTGTGAAGCCTCACGCAAAGCCGTTTTAATGCGGCGAATTTTAGTAACCTGACTACCGATGTGGAAATGGATCAATCTCAAACAGTCTTTCAGCCCTTTATTATCCAAAAAGTCCAGTGCTTCCAGTAGTTCACTCGAGGTGAGTCCAAACTTGCTGGCATCGCCTCCGGATTCCTCCCATTTACCACTACCCGACGAAGCCAACTTGATACGAATACCGATATTCGGCTTCACATTCAGTTGCTTAGCCATTCTGGCAATCAGCTTGAGCTCATTGAGTTTCTCGACAACCAAAAAGATCCGTTTTCCCATCTTTTGAGCCAATAACGCCAACTCAATATAATCCTCGTCTTTATAACCGTTGCAGATAATCAACGAATCAGAATCGGTATTAATGGCAATCACCGCATGCAATTCCGGCTTAGAACCGGCTTCCAAACCGAGATTGAACTTTTTCCCGTGGCTGATGATTTCCTCCACCACAGGGCGCATCTGATTCACCTTAATGGGATAAATGATAAAGTTCTGAGCCTTATACCCATACTCTTCGGCCGCTTGTTTAAAACAAGACGATGTCTTCTCAATACGGTTATCTAAGATATCCGGAAAACGTACAAGGACAGGTGCCGAAACATCACGCAATTGCAACTCATCGACCAAGTCTTTCAAATCGACAGCAGAGCCATCTTTTCGTGGTGTGACAACAATGTGCCCCTTGTCATTAATACCAAAGTAAGAAGTTCCCCATCCATTGATGTTGTAGAGTTCCTCAGAATCTTCAATACGCCATTTTCTCATTTTTCAGTTATTCGGTAGTTTTAATTAATAATGGAGGGCAAAAATACGTATTAATCTATGAATTACGTTCATCCATAGCTATATTTTATCGATTTTATAAATCCAAGAGGGTGCAGAACCGATCGATCGATTCTTTTATCTGGTGCCGATCTTCAAGTTCATCGGCCCTAAAGGTGTATTGCGCCTGCGTATAAAACGGGGCGCGTTTCTCTAAAGCCTCAGCTATAAAGGCTTTCAACTCCTCATCTTGTTTTCCTTGTAGAATGGGGCGCTGCTGTTTAGCTACTCGCAAGCGTCGGAACAAAACAGTGGGGTGGACATCTAGAAAGACCGTCTGCCCTTCGCGGTTCATGAATGCGATGTTGTCAAAGAAACAAGGCGTTCCCCCTCCGGTCGAAATGATGACATCTTCGAAAGCTGCCACTTCATGAAGCATTGCTCTTTCCAGTTCCCTAAATGCTGCTTCACCCCGTTGGGTAAATAAATCGCTCACCGTTTGGTGAAAACGTTCCTCGATATACCAATCTAAATCAATGAATGGTATCTGCAAATGGTGAGCCAAAGCTTTACCTAAAGTTGTTTTTCCGGCTCCCATATAGCCGATCAAGAAAATACGTATCATATACTAACACCCTTTTAGTCAGAAAACAAAGGTAACGAATCTGCCTCCACGCACAAAGCAAGGGGCCGTTTATTTTTCAAAACCCAAAAGATTCATCGATTAATGCGTATATTTGCAGGCTGACAGACTTACACATTCTAAATCAAAAAAGAGACTCGGCCGGTATGGGAAAAGCTAAATTTTACGTAGTATGGGAGGGGGTTAACCCAGGTATTTATACGTCGTGGACGGACTGCCAACTTCAGATTAAAGGGTACGAAGGGGCCAAATATAAATCGTTCGACACCCGTGAAGAGGCCGAACGCGCCTTAAACTCGTCGCCCTTTCACTACATCGGCAAGAACGCCAAAGCCCAAGCAACTCCCAAAAGTTTGGCTCCCGATACGCTCCCCACACCGGGGCTAACCTCTGCCTTGGCTGTTGACGCTGCTTGTAGCGGTAATCCGGGTCCAATGGAGTACCGGGGCGTTTATCTACCTGGTGGGCAACAGATCTTTCACTTCGGACCTACCAGAGGGACCAACAACATTGGGGAGTTCTTGGCCATTGTTCATGGGCTGGCGTTGATTAAGCAACAAAACTATAACATCCCGGCCATTTACAGCGACAGTGCCAACGCTATCAGTTGGGTTAACCAGAAACGCTGCAAAACCAAACTCGAACGCACGCCTCAAACCGAAGAGCTTTTTAAAATGATAGAACGGGCGGAGAAGTGGCTTCGAGAGCACACTTACACCACCCGTATTCTAAAATGGGAAACCAAAAGTTGGGGGGAAATCCCCGCCGATTTCGGTCGTAAATAGGGCACACACTCTCTTAGAGTGCCTGCATATCATTCAGTCGTTTATAATAGCCATCGAGCGCAATCAGTTCATCGTGCCGCCCACGTTCCACGATCTCTCCTTCATAAAGCACACAAATCTCATCGGCATTCTTAATGGTCGACAAGCGGTGAGCAATAGCGATGGTGGTACGCGTCTTCATCAAGCGCTCCAACGCCTCCTGCACCAAACGTTCCGATTCGGTATCCAAAGCCGAAGTGGCCTCATCCAAAATCAAGATCGGCGGATTCTTTAAGATGGCCCGAGCGATGCTGATACGCTGGCGTTGTCCACCGGAAAGCTTACTACCGCGGTCGCCAATATTCGTCTCATACCCCTCCGGTTTCTCCATGATAAAGTCGTGCGCATTAGCGATCTTAGCCGCCTCAACCACCTGCTCCATGGTCGCATTTTCTACTCCAAAAGCGATATTATTAAAGAACGTATCATTAAACAAGATAGCCTCCTGATTCACATTGCCAATCAAACTGCGCAGATCTTTAAAGCCAACCTCCTTAATGTTAATGCCATCAATTAGAATCTCTCCCTCTGTGACATCGTGGTAGCGAGGTAAAAGATCCACCATGGTCGATTTTCCCGAGCCCGACTGTCCCACAAGTGCCACTGTTTGTCCTTTTGCAACGGTCATATTGATCTGTTTCAACACCTCCCGCTGTCCATCATAAGAGAAAGAGACATTCTTAAACTCGACCTTATCTGTTAGTTGTTTCAACGGTTTAGGGTGTGCTACCTCCTTGATATTATTGGGTGCTTTCAGAATCTTATCGACCCGTTCCATAGACGCCAATCCCTTAGGAATGTTATAGCCGGCCTTTGCAAAATCCTTCAACGGATTAATGACACTGTAAAGAATAACCATGTAAAAGATAAATGTTGGCGCATCGAGCACTGAACTTTTTCCCAGAATCAAGGCTCCCCCAAACCACAACACAATAACAATCAGGATTGTACCAAGAAACTCACTCATCGGGTGAGCCAACGCCTGCCTCATGGCCACCTTATTGGTTGCCGTGCGCAACTCATTACTACATTTAGCAAACCGATTCACCATTTTCTCTTCAGCAATGAACGCCTTGATAATACGTAAACCACCCAAGGTTTCCTCCAATTGCGACATCGTGTCACTCCATTTGCTCTGTGCTTCGAGCGACTGCCGTTTAAGTTTTTTTCCCACTTTACCCATGAGCCATCCCATGCCGGGCAACACCAGGAAAGTAAAAAGAGTCAATTGCCAGCTTGTCACAATCAACGTTGCAAAATAGAGGAAAATAAGAATCGGGTTCTTCATCAACATATCGAGCGAGCTAGTGATAGAGTTCTCTACTTCACCCACATCGCCACTCATCCGTGCAATGATATCCCCCTTACGCTCTTCAGAGAAAAAGCCAAGCGGCAGATACATCACTTTAGAGTAGACCATGATACGAATATCGCGCACCACACCCGTACGTAATGGAATCATCACTGCTGATGAAGCAAAATAACAAGACGTTTTCAACAATGTCATCAAGCCTAGGAACAATCCCAGAAAAAGTAACGTTGTAGAAGGACCATAAGATCCGATCATTTCCGATACAAAATAATAGAAATTGTTGATGGCAACATCCTTCAAGCTACCGCTCCCCCATTCCATATACGTATAGACTTCTGTTTCCGCTCCCGTTTTAAATAGAATATTCAAAATAGGGATCAACAAAGTGAATGAGAACACATTAAACAGAGCCGATAAGACATTGAGCACCACAGCCCATCCGATATACTTTTTATAAGGCGACACGAACCGTCGCATCAGTTGCAGGAATTCCTTCATTGTTTACGCTTAAATATTAAGGGAACAAATATACGTGTTTTTATTTGATGTCAGAAAAAGAAGAGCTGATTATTAGCAGAAAAGAAAAAAAGAGGCCGCTTTCCCTCAAGAAATCGAGCCTCTTCTACCAAAACATTATCTATCTATAAATCTGTCTATTTAAAGATGGAATGAGGTACCTCACTCACCCAAGGCAAAGGTTGTTTAACCTTAAACAACTGTAAAATCACGGCCGATGTATTCACCGTATTATTCGGCTCGGAGATTTCAAATCCCTTTTTAATACCCGGTCCGCTAATGCCCCAAGGCACAATCATCTCACTGGCACTCATACCACCATGTCCATACTTCACCCCACCGTGATCAGATAAAAACATCAAATGCGTCTCTTTGTAAAGTCCCTCTTCTTTCAGGCGTTGTAAGAAAAGGCCTATTTCGCGATCGGCCTCTTCGATAGACTGAATGTATTCGGCAGACATCCATTGATGTTTATGCCCGGCATGATCCGTGTGCACCGAATAGAGAAACACCACCGTCGGCTCCTTTCGGTGCTCAACAAGAAATGTCAGCGCCTTCTCATAGTTAGGTACATAAGCATCATTTTCCAAATAACTCACCTCATCAAAGTAGCGCTTATTATAAGGATAAAACAGATTGATCCAGTTGTAATAAAAAGCCGTTTTGACCCCTTTTACCTGCTCCTTAAGTGTTTTAAAAACAGAAGGATAGTATCCCTCTTGGTCTTCCGCCACTGCTTGATAGACCTTCTTATCAATGGTCCAATCATTATTGAACACCCCATGCTGTTCGGGGCCGCTTCCTGTCAGGTGGCTTGTCCAGTTAGGAAGTGTGACCGATGGCATCACCACACGCGTATGAAGCGACAAAGCTCCCTCCTTCAACAAAGCATCCAAATGAGGTGTTTTCGCTTTAGTAAATCCCTCCACCGAGATACCATCCAAAGCAATCATCACCACACGCTTCGCCCGAGGACGCGCCTGGGTGACTCCTGCTAAGGAACAAACTAATAAAACCAACCATACTAATCTTTTCATAACCTATCTCCTTTCGTTAGTCTTTAATCAACGCCAATTCACTAATCATCAAGTTGCCCCCCTCAGTGGCCCGCGCCTTGAAGATAACCTTGCCATCGTTTGTATCTTCGCGCATCACAAAAAGCTTTACCCACTGCGCCTTTCCACGGCAATTAGCCAGCACCGATTCACGCCCTTCAAGGCTAACCACCCCTGCGCGATTCTGCCCATTCCAGTCCTCAAACTTGGCATACAAACTACCGATAATGCCATTTGGCGTTTTCATCTCCACCGTAATCTCCTTACCAGTCCATGCCGTACCCTGATCATCTTTCCACACATCATCGGCTTTCACCAAGTAAGAGCACCGTTTATCCTGCATCTCAACCTTGTCGACTTCTGCGCTCCAAGGCAAAGCCCCCTCCTGAGTCAAGCGTTTACCACATGCCACGTATAACACAGCGTTTTCGAAGCCCTTAGGCACAGCCACCATTGCTTTAGGTGTATAAGCAAACAACTGTTGCAGATCCGCTACCTGCATCTCAGCCGTTGGGTCAAAGCTCGATTCTTCCATGTAGTCTAGCAAACTCCGTTTCAACTGCTCACCCACGAGAGACGATCCGGCCAGCCGGTGTCCGCAAACCAATAATTTGCCTTTCCCTACTCGGCATTCGAATACCGAAGCCAAGCGATCATTCAAATGAAAATCACTGATAGGCTGTACAATAGGCACAATCTGCGGATAAGCATTCAAGACAAAAGCCCGTCCCTTAGAGACCTCCTGCCATTGCCAATTGGTGTGACTATCGGTTGGGAAATGCGCCAATGCCGGATGCGCCCGATCAATCCAAGCCCCCAACGTCTTATTACTCTGTCCCGGGAAGAACGAGTTCGACCAAAACAAGGGTGTAAAATAGAGCGAATAAACCTCATCGTCCTTACCCAATTGATCGGCCAAAAGCAATACCTTTCCGCCTCTATTCAACACACTCACTACCTCGTCGTCAAAAACCGTCTTAACACAAACAGCTGTTGTCTTCTGTTTCAAAGGCGGATAAACCCAAACCGACCAAGAGTTATGATATTCTGTGCCACCGATAGTGACTTGCAACACACATTTTGTAGGCGAAGAGATGCCCGAAAGATCGATGTTAATACGCCCTACCGTGTGCAACTGCCCTTGAGCCAACGGACACGATAAAGTTCCTTGCTCAATCAAGCGACCACCCTCTGTCGATAAGCTCCAACAAATAGGCTGACGAAGATCGGCCTCTCCATAATGAGCTACCTGAAGCGTAGCCTGAAAATCCTCCTCGGTGCTCCACACATATTTAGAGAAACGTGCCAAAGGTACCACCTCATTGGCATATCCTCTGAATGTTTCGGGACGAATAATTCCTTTCGATTCCCAAAATGAATCCAACCATCCCACAAGCGCCTCACCTTGTCCCGAATAATCGGTCATGCTCAACATCTCAAAACCTGCACACGAAGGTGTTCGTACCAAGTTCTCGATCAATTCCTTATATAGAATGGATTGCAATGCTCCACTCGCTTCATGAAACACCCTATCCTGATGTACCACCCCGTTTTTTTCGGCCAGCTGTTTCAAGCCTTTCAAATTTCGAGCTTCAAGCACTCCCGTATATTTATCAATCTCACTCCACAACGGATAGACAGGAAACTGTCCCAACTCATGAGCAATAATCGGAATAGAAGCTTGACTATAAATAGACTCACGATCAGAATCAGTACCACGCCCCATAAATCCATACGTTCCGCCAATCTCTGGGATATTATGAGTCACCATATATTGGTCGACCGGCATAATCTTTCGCGCCGTAGAGACACTATAAAGTCGGCGATTATCCGAAGCTTTAACCCCCTTCACCCACTCTTGCATCACCTCAAAATCAGAATTACCCAGTTCATTGCCGATACACATCATCACAAACGATGGATGATTACCGTACGCCTCGACCATTCGCTTCATCTCCGCCGGAACAAAAGTATCCGCGCTCGGATTATGCCCTAACCCTTTAGGCAAACCACGGGTAGTCATCTCCGGCCGTTCAGGATTAATGACCGACATCCACCAGTCAATCCACAACACCTCCGCTTGAATATAAATACCCAATCTATCGGCCGCCACAAACGCCGCCTCGGGTGGACACCACGAATGAAAACGCACATGATTCAACCCATACGCTTTATAAATACGAAAGATGCGTTCCCACTCCGCCACATCACACGACGGATAACCCGTTTTAGGAAAATGTACGCAATCCAAATTCCCCCGCATAAAGACAGGGCGCTGGTTAATCAAAATCTTCGAACGCGAAGTAGTCACAGAGCGAAAACCAAACGACACACGTTTCACGTCCCTCTCTCCACCTTGTGCTACGGCCACCTCCAATGTATATAAATTCGGATGCAAATCATCCCACAGCTGCACCGGTTTTTGCAGCACCAGTCTCTCTTGGCGCTGTTGTCCACCAACCGTTAGCGGCACCCTCACCTGTTTACGAAGCACCTCCTGCCCCGTAGCCGATTCACGTAAAACATACGTCAGCATACCAGTTCCTGCTTTAGAGGCTCCCGTTAACCCATAAGTGACCGACAAGCTATTCTGTGCTGCATCAGGCCACACCTTTACTTGTTCCAAAGCCACCTTCGGCACAGCCTGAAGTTCTATACGCCCGATCATCCCATTCCAGATAATCTGCGTATACTCCCCATACGAGTGCCCTTTATCGCCGATGTTATAAATCATATCATTATTCACCCGCACCGTTAGCTGATGTTTTCCTGGTTTCAAATTCCCCAAATCATGACTATGCGGTGTACCCAATCCCTCTTGTTTCCCGACAAGGCGTCCGTCGATCCAGACCTTCGATTCCCACATCACACGTTCCAGAAAAAGTCTGACCGATTGATTCTTCCACGTTTTTGGCACAACTATTTCACGGGTATACCAAGCCGGCCCCACGTATTTATGTTTCCGCGTCAAGATACCATAATCCGATCCAGTAGTAGGCGTTCCGTACCCCGCCTCATCGAGCGTTCCTGGCAACGATATGTGGTTGGTAAAAGCATGGCTGTAAAACCCTTGTTGCTCACCCACGCTATCTGGATCAAGCTTCACCGACCAACGTCCATGAAGTGAAAACGTCTGCACCTGAGCCGAGACACCAAGAGCTCCCACCATCAAAAAAAGAAGTCCGATAACCTGTTTTAGAAAGGTAGCATTCATAGTATTTATCATTTTTAATGTGATTGGCATAAATCAAATGCAAATGAAACGAAAA
>RZZX01000175.1 GCA_009929715.1 Bacteroidia bacterium | reverse complement strand
AAGTGGCAAGACCGAAGTCTATATCCATCTTATTGAAGCAGCTATTCGTGAAGGTAAGCAGGTGCTCTACCTCTTGCCAGAGATTGCTTTGACCACTCAGATAACCGAACGATTACAGCGTGTTTTCGGTCATCGCTTAGGAATTTATCACTCTAAGTTTCCCGACGCTGAGCGTGTGGAGATTTGGCAGAAGCAGTTGAGCGAAGAAGATTATGACCTCATCCTAGGAGTTCGTTCGTCGGTTTTTCTACCTTTCAAGCGTTTGGGACTGATCATCGTCGATGAGGAGCATGAGAGCAGTTATAAACAACAAGATCCGGCACCGCGTTACCACGCCCGAAACGCAGCCATCATGCTGGGGGCTATGTGCGGAGCTAAGACGTTGCTAGGTACAGCCACGCCGGCTGTTGAGACTTGGGCCAATGCCGAATCGGGGAAGTTTGGTTTGGTCGAGTTGAAGGAGCGTTACCAAGAGATTCAGTTGCCTGAAATAATTCCGGTCGACATCAAAGAATTGCATCGGAAGAAACGGATGAAAGGACAATTTTCTCCGCTTCTGATAGAGTATATGCGTGAAGCGTTAGCACAAAACGAGCAGGTGATCTTGTTCCAAAATCGGCGGGGGTTTGCTCCCATGATGGAGTGTCATACGTGTGGTTGGGTGCCTAAATGTCAGAATTGCGACGTGAGTCTGACGTATCATAAAGGCTTGAATCAGCTCACTTGTCACTATTGTGGCTACACCTACCAAGTACCTAAAAGTTGCCCGGCATGTGAAGGAACAGAGTTTCAATACCGAGGGTTCGGCACAGAGAAGATAGAAGACGATGTGAAGGCCCTCTTTCCAGAGGTTGCTGTGGCGCGGATGGACTTGGATACCACCCGGACGAAAAGTGCTTATGAGAAGATTATTGCCGATTTTACAGAAGGGAAAACCAAGATATTGATTGGAACGCAGATGATCTCGAAAGGACTCGACTTTGAGCATGTTAGCTTGGTGGGGATTCTTAATGCCGATACCATGATGAATTACCCCGATTTTCGCTCGTATGAGCGTGCGTTCCAATTGATGGCGCAGGTAGCCGGAAGAGCGGGACGGAAGCATAAGCGGGGGCGCGTGGTGTTACAAACAAAAAGTATCACACACCCCATTATAAATCAAGTTATTGCAAACGATTATGAGGGCATGGTCGGCGGACAGTTGGCCGAACGGCAGATGTTTCGTTACCCACCTTATTATCGACTTATCTATGTCTATTTGAAGCATAAAGACGAGGCACAGTTGGAAGGAATGGCTCGCCTCATGGGCGAAAGATTACGGGGGGTATTCGGCAACCGAGTTTTAGGTCCTGATAAACCACCCGTAGGGCGTGTACAGACGCTTTTTATTAAGAAAATTGTCCTGAAGATCGAGCATACGTTATCGCCTGCTCAGGTTCGGGACTATCTACTTCGTGTGCAGCAAGAGGTGTTGGCCGATGAGCGGTGCAAATCGCTCTTGCTTTATTATGATGTAGACCCGGTATAGACTATTTTAAATCCTATAAACAATAGAACCATGACACGACTTTTTTCTCTTTCTTTGATGTTGTTGATGGGGGTTGCTTCGGTTACTGCCCAACAACAAGGAGTGACGCAGTGCGGGACACCGACTGGTCAAGAACGTTTTCCACTTCAAACTTATCGGGAGTTGCCCAATCCGAATGAGCCGAATCCTAAAGAGTGGGCGAAAGCTAAAGGAACCTATGCTCATTGGGGTAGTACCGATGAACGTTATGCGAAACAGGAGGTTCCTCAAACAGACCACCAGACTTCTCTGGTCTTAGAGGGGTGGCGTGGAGAGGTTGTCAATGCACAAGCAGTGGTGTGGACCGGTGTGGATGTGCCGGAACTGACCATGATTCTTACTCCTTTTAAGAACACGAAGGGTGAGCTTCTTCCGGCTGAGGCTTTTCAAACGGGACCGGTACGTTACGTGATGACCGATGAATTGAACAAAGATGGTAAAGGTGGCTGCGGACATCGTCCCGATGCCTCTAAGTATGACTCTTTGCTCGTGGCGGACCCGATCGATTTGGGAAGATCGGTTGTCGCTTTGGCAGCGCAAACCACCCAGCCGGTTTGGATTCAGTGTGCCATCCCACAATCGGCACAGCCAGGCACTTATCATGGGGCTCTCCTCGTGAAAGCCGGTGGTCAGTTGATTAAACGTTTGCCCTTGGTTATTAAGGTTTCTGCCCGTGTCCTGCCCAAGCCTGAAGCGTGGGCCTACCACCTTGACTTGTGGCAAAATCCGTTTGCCGTGGCTCGTTACCATCAAGTACCTTTGTGGAGCGATGCCCATTTTGAAGCCATGCGACCGTTGATGAAGCGGTTGGCCGATGCAGGACAGAAGATTATCACGGCGAGTATCATGCATAAGCCATGGAATGCACAGACCGAAGATTATTATGAATCGATGATTACTTGGATGAAGCGGGCCGATGGAACGTGGGCGTATGATTATACGGTCTTTGATCGTTGGGTCGAGTTTATGACCTCTTTAGGTATTAAACAGCAAATTAATTGCTACTCGATGGTGCCTTGGGAACTCTCGTTTCGTTATTATGATCAAGCTACCGATGGGATGAAAAGCATCAAGGCAGCTCCAGGAGATGCGGCCTATGAAGAACTTTGGGTGCCGATGTTGAAGGCGTTTGCTAAGCATTTGCGTGAGAAAGGGTGGTTCGACCGCTGTACGATTGCGATGGATGAGCGCCCGATGGAGGTGATGAAGAAGACTTTAGCTGTTATCCGTCTTGCTGATCCTGCGTTCAAGGTCTCTTTAGCTGGCAATTATCACGCAGAGATCGAACCGGATATTTACGACTATTGCATTACGATTGCACAAGATTTTCCAACCGATGTACGTGTTAGAAGAGCCGCAGAAGGGAAACCGACAACCTACTATACTTGTTGCACGGAGGTTTTCCCCAATACGTTTACCTTTTCAGAGCCTGCAGAAGCGACTTGGATAAGCTATTATTGTGCAAAAAAACAACTGGATGGTTATTTGCGATGGGCTTATAACAGTTGGCCATTGGAACCACTTCTTGATTCGCGTTTCCGCTCATGGGCAGGTGGTGATACTTACTTGGTTTATCCGGGAGCACGTACTTCCATCCGTTTTGAGAAACTGATCGAGGGCATTCAAGCGCATGAGAAGATCACTTGCCTACGCAAAGAGTTTAAACAAACGGGCAACAAAGCTGGGTTGCGGAAAATAGACAAGTTGCTCTCTTCTTTT
>RZZX01000070.1 GCA_009929715.1 Bacteroidia bacterium | reverse complement strand
CTATACTTCACCTAGGTGAAGTGTATACTTCACGCAGGTGAAGTGTATACTTCATGCAGGTGAAGTGTACACTTCATGCAGGTGAAGTGTAGAAAAGAGCGTGAGAATTGAATTAACTCCTGTGAAACATCTGTTTATGAAAGCTTTATCTCTGCTTAATAAGGCCGAGATGAAGTTGAAAAGTCAGCTTTATTTCGGACTGACTTTTTATTTCTAGGCCATTAGAGTGCCACTTTTCCAGATGATTCGGTCTTTTTTAGATGAGGCCAACCAGTCATTTTAATAGAACAGATCCACCCGGTTTTCGGACTGGTCCCTTATTTAACTCTTACTATTCTAACCTGAACAGCGAAGTAGTTGTTCAGAAAAAGTATGGCAAACGGATAAGTAATTGGCTGGTGTATTTTCGGAAAATTCTATAAAGTCTTTCTCAAAATGGGACGAGTCTTCGTAAAATCCTTTTAAAGCGAGATCCTGCCACGCCAAGTTCGGATTTCGACGAAGCTGTTCAAGAATAAATTTATGCCTTAATATCTGACAAAAACGTTTCATAGAGACCCCTACATGCTCGCGAAAATAACGTTGTACTTGTCGTGCATTGACCTGCTCCGGCAAAAAATCGAATGGCTGAATAAGCCCGTGTTCTTCAACTATTTTATCGACTAAGCTATCTAAACAAGAATTAGCTTTCACCTCAGGAACCCGATAACTAGCCAAAATGGTCTCTAGTAGAGCAATAGAGGTCTGCCTGTCTGGAAACGATTGGAAGGAAGCTGCACAGACTTCAATGTCTTCTTTCTTAAAAAAAGAGTAACTCTTAATACTACTGTCTTGAAACATTAAAGGTGAAATTCCAAATAAATTACATAACCCGTATGGCTTAAAATTAACAGCAACAAACTTGACATCTGCAGAGGGTTTTAAAAGAACATGACGGGTCAATTGACCCACAAAAACGGACTGGTAAAGAAGCCGTCTATGGTTGTAAAAGTTAGATTCACCACCGAAATGAATCTGTAAAACCGGAAAACCCAACGGAGGGAGTTTTATCTCTAAAGAACCACTAGATGAACTAAAATCTAGAATCCAGTAGTCGGTTATATAGGGTTGCAACAAAGGATGTTGCACAGGATAAACTGTTTTATTAATCATCGCATATTAGATTTGCCTACAAAAGTATCTATTTTCCTTTTAATAAAGATATTTTTTCAATACATTTTTTCTTCGAATCCTTTCCTACTCTTGCATCCAAAGAGGCTATAAGAAGCTGACTGACTATCAGAAACGGTCTCTAGAGCCTATCTGTAGCCCATAAAGCTTTCTTAAATGTGTTTTATAACATATTTACAGGGAGTCGTTATTTCAAAGATATTGCTTTTCTTTGCAGCAGAACAGCTCAGCACAGTAACCTTAAAAGTCGTTAAACTAGAACATGGGAGAAGAAAACATCATATTTGGACAACAAACCACGAAAGTACAACAATTAGCCGATCGCATGAGTCTGGCTATCTCGATGAAAGAGTATCGAGATGGTGATTCATTGCCTTCGATCAACCAACTAAGTCAACAGTATGGCGTGTCACGCGATACGGTATTTAAGGCGTTTATGAATCTGAAAGAGCGGGAGCTGATTGATTCGACCCCGGGAAAAGGGTATTATGTAACCAATAAATTGACGCAGGTGCTGCTCCTTTTAGATGAGTATTCGCCCTTTAAAGAGACATTATACAACAGTTTTGTGCATCAACTACCACTGACTTATAAAGTGGACTTGGTGTTTCATCAATACAATGAACGGTTGTTTAATACACTGATTCGTGAATCGGCAGGACGATACAACAAGTATGTGGTGATGAACTTTAGCAATGAGCAATTCTCTTCGGCCTTGCAAAGAATTCCTCAGAATAAACTTCTGCTTTTGGATTTTGGGAAATTCGATAAAGCGGGGTATTCTTATATTTGTCAAGACTTCGATGAGAACTTTTTTGAAGCCTTATCGCAACTTAATCAGAAACTGGTCTCTTATCGGAAAATCAACTTTCTGTTTCCTAAAACACTGAAACATCCGCAGAGTAGCCAGACTTCTTTTAAGAGTTTTTGCCAAGCCAACGGATATGCTTATGAGGTCATAGAGGAGACCGACCAGCTATGCGTTGAGTCGGGAGAGGCGTACATCGCTATTAAACAACAAGATGTGGTAAAGGTTATCAAGGAGGGACGGAAAAAAAGGCTGCAGTGCGGAAAGGATTATGGGCTCTTGGCCTACAACGACATTCCATCGTATGAGGTTATCGACAATGGGATTACATCGCTGAGTATCAACTGGCAAATGATGGGCAATAAAATTGCCGATTTTGTGTGCAACAATACACCGGTACAACTCACTTTACCTACCGATATTATTTGGCGACATTCGCTCTAATTTTTTTTAAATTAAAATCAGCACAGGTTAGATCAGTATAGCATTCATAACCATATAAATGAAAAACATGATGAATAAGTATCCTAAAATTGGTATTCGCCCTACCATAGACGCTCGTCAGGGTGGTGTGCGCGAAAGTCTTGAAGAGAAAACCATGAATTTGGCTCAAGCGGTAGCCGAACTCATTCGTACAAAAGTAAAAAATGGTGATGGCAGTCCGGTGGAATGTGTCATCGCTGATACAACGATAGGACGTGTGGCAGAGAGTGCTGCTTGTGCCGAGAAATTTGAACGTGAAGGGGTGGGAGCTACCATTACGGTAACTTCTTGTTGGTGCTACGGCGCCGAAACCATGGATATGAATCCTTACTATCCTAAAGCGGTGTGGGGATTTAATGGGACTGAACGCCCGGGGGCTGTTTACTTAGCTGCTGTACTGGCTGGTCATGCGCAAAAAGGATTGCCGGCATTTGGTATTTACGGACGTAATGTACAGGATTTGGATGATAATAGCATACCGGAAGATGTGGCCGAAAAGTTGCTCCGCTTTGCGCGATCGGCACAGGCTGTGGCAACGATGCGTGGCAAATCGTATCTGTCGATGGGGAGTGTATCGATGGGAATTGCTGGCTCAATTGTGAACCCTGATTTCTTTCAAGAGTATCTGGGATTACGCACTGAGTCGGTGGATCTAACTGAGATTATCCGACGAATGGAAGAGGGGATTTATGACCCTGAGGAGTTCGCTAAGGCCATGGCGTGGACTGAAAAATATTGCAAAGCGAATGAAGGGCAGGATTTTAATACACCGGCTAAAGCTAAATCACGCGAGGAAAAAGAAAAGGATTGGACATTTATCGTGAAAATGACGCTGATCATGCGTGACTTGATGGTGGGTAACCCCAAACTGAAGGAGCTCGGATTTAAAGAGGAGGCTTTGGGACATCATGCTATCGTGGCAGGATTTCAAGGGCAACGCCAATGGACGGATTTCTATCCTAACGGCGATTACTCGGAGGCTCTGCTGAATACGTCGTTCGACTGGAATGGGATTCGTGAAGCGTTTGTTCTGGCAACAGAGAATGATGCGTGCAATGGTATCGCCATGTTGTTCGGTCACTTGCTGACGAATCGCGCTCAGATCTTCTCGGATGTACGTACTTATTGGAGCCCGGAAGCGGTGAAACGAGTAACTGGTAAAGAGTTGACTGGAGTAGCAGCCAATGGCATTATTCACCTGATTAATTCGGGGGCTACAACACTCGATGGTACGGGATGTCAAACGGATAGCAACGGGCAACCGACTATGAAGCCTTCTTGGGAGATTACACCAGATGAGGTGGAGGCTTGCCTGAAGGCGACAACTTGGTATCCGGCTAATCGCGATTATTTCCGTGGCGGTGGCTTTTCATCGAATTTCTTATCGAAGGGGGGAATGCCGGTCACCATGTCGCGACTGAATTTAGTTAAAGGATTAGGCCCGGTATTACAAATAGCCGAAGGATGGACGGTTGAGATTGATCCTGAAATTCATCAATTGCTCGATGAACGGACTGACCGAACTTGGCCAACGACTTGGTTTGTGCCGCGCTTGTGTGATAAACCGGCTTTTAAGGATGTTTATTCGGTCATGAATAATTGGGGGGCCAACCATGGTGCCATCAGTTATGGACATATCGGACAGGATTTAATAACGTTGGCATCGATGCTCCGTATTCCTGTTTGTATGCATAATGTGGATGAGGATCAAATCTTCCGACCGGCTGCATGGAATGCTTTCGGCATGGATAAAGAGGGGGCTGATTATAGAGCTTGTGGGGTATATGGACCTATTTATAAATAAGATAGAATGATGGTAACAAACGAACAGATTGAGGAATTCCTCAAACAAGCGCATCGCTATGGGCATGAAAAATTAATGTTGTGCAGCAGTGGAAACCTCTCTTGGCGCATAGGAGATCAGGCGTTGATTTCTGGTACTAGCTCATGGGTGCCTACGCTGACTAAAGATCGACTCTCTCTCTGTAATATAGTAGATGGTGTTCCCGTAAATGGGGTAAAACCATCCATGGAAAGTACATTTCATCTGGGTGTTCTTCGTCAACGCCCAGATGTAAATGTCGTCTTGCATTTTCAATCGGAGTATGCCACTGCGGTAGCGTGCATGAAGAATCGGCCTACCAATTTTAATGTGACGGCTGAGGTACCTTGCCACGTGGGGCGTGACATTCCGGTAGTCCCCTACTACCGCCCAGGCTCACCGGAGCTGGCGCATGCGGTGGTCGAAGCGATGACCGATCACAATGCGGTCCTGCTGACAAATCACGGTCAGGTGGTCTGTGGTAAAGATTTTGATCAGGTTTTTGAACGGGCTACGTTTTTTGAGATGGCTTGCCGCATTATCGTTCAGTCGGGAGGTGATTATTCGGTCTTAACACCGCAAGAAATTGATGATCTGGAGGTTTATGTGTTAGGGAAAAAGAGTTAGAGAAACGGTATGATGATGGAGATGAACACAAATCACATTTACATAGCAGTCGACTTTGGTGGAGGGAGCGGACGGATTATCGCCGGACACCTTCACCAAGGAAGGTTATCTCTCGAAGAGATACACCGCTTTCCCAACCGTCAGATACGGTTGGGAAGGCATCTCTATTGGGATTTCCTAGCTCTTTTTGAAGAGATGAAACAGGGGTTGCGCAAGGCCGTGCAACGAGGGTATCAAATTAAAAGCATCGGCATTGATACGTGGGGAGTGGATTTCGGATTGATTGATCAAGAGGGTAATCTCATTGGTAACCCAGTTTGTTATCGGGATGAACGGACTCATGGAATACCCGACAAGGTTTTTGAAAAGGTCGACCCCAAAGCGTATTATGCAACAACCGGTACACAGGCTATGGCTATTAATACGATCTTCCAACTGTATAGCTTGAACGAAAATCGGAATGCACAACTTGCTATCGGAAAGCAACTGCTCTTTATGCCTGATTTACTGAGTTACTTTCTAACCGGAGTAGCAAATAATGAATATACCATCGCCTCTACTTCTGGCTTGCTTGATGCTCGTAAACGGGAATGGGCATGGGGACTTATCGACCAATTGGGATTGCCTAAGCATCTATTTGGAGAATTGGTTTTACCGGGTACCATACGTGGACGACTCACAGCGTCCATTGCACAAGAGTTGGGAACGGATCCCATTCCGGTTATTGCCGTCGGATCACATGATACAGGAAGTGCTATCGCGGCTTTACCCTCAACTCAAAGTGGAACGGCATTCTTAAGTTCCGGTACATGGTCACTGCTAGGAATGGAAACCGATTGCCCGATTCTCACGGAGAAGGCTCGCAAAGCCAGCTTCACCAATGAGGGCGGCGTAGGTGGTACGATTCGTTTCTTGCAAAACATAAATGGCCTTTGGATTCTCCAACAACTCATGATAGAGTGGAAAGAGCGGGGCGAAGAGCAGACGTACGACACGCTTCTTCAAAGGGCTGCGGAGATCAAAACTGAAGCTTATATTGATGTCGATGATTCTCTCTTTATACACCCGGTAAGCATGGAGGAAGCCATCCGACAAGGGTGTCTAACAAAAGGCATCACGCCACCTCAAAGTAAAGCTGAACTAACAAGGTGTGTGCTTCAATCGCTTGCTTTAAAGTATAAACAAGCGGTGGATCAGATGAATAGTTGTCTGCCCAAACCGGTGACCCAGCTTAACATTATAGGGGGGGGATCACAAAATGGCTTACTGAATCAACTCACTGCCGATTATCTTCAAGTACCGGTACATGCCGGTCCGGTAGAGGCAACTGCGATAGGGAATATCTTAACGCAAGCTCTAACGCAAGGGGAGCTAGGCAATCTTATGGAGCTTCGACAAGTGGTTATACAGAGTGTTACGCCACAAATTTATTATCCACAATAAAACAGAAATAAATGGAAACACCACAATCGGGTTATCAGGTTCCAAACTACCAAAAACCAGTCAAAAGATACTGCCAAACGCTGGATTTAAAAGACTCCGAGGAGCTTATTACTGAATACCGTCATAGACATCAACCGGATTCAGTGTGGAAAGAGATTCTGACAGGGATTCGGGAGGTCGGCATTCTAGAAATGGAGATCTATATCTTAGGAAATCGGCTTTTTATGATTGTTGAAACGCCTCTTGATTTTAATTGGGAAGAGGCTATGGCTAAACTTGCCACTCTACCTAGGCAACAAGAGTGGGAGAAGTATATGTCGGTCTTCCAACAAGCGGACCCTGGTATGCGTTCGAATGAAAAATGGCAACTGATGGAACGTATGTTTCACTTATACAAGTAACTAAACACTTTAAACACCTAATTATGAAACACACCCAGTCTTCTCTTTTAAGTAAAAATGGCATCAGTTACCTTTATCCATTTATTTTAATTACAACTTGCTTTGCTTTATGGGGCTTTGCCAATGACATCACAAACCCTATGGTCAAGGCTTTTTCTAAAATATTCAGAATGAATGCAACTGATGGTGCATTGGTTCAAGTGGCTTTTTACGGAGGGTACTTTGCAATGGCTTTTCCGGCTGCCATGTTTATCCGCAAATACTCTTATAAAGCAGGAATCTTATTGGGCCTTGGTTTGTATGCAACCGGTGCCTTGCTCTTTTTCCCAGCTAAAATGACTGGAGAGTATTACCCCTTTCTAATCGCTTATTTCATTTTAACATGCGGGTTGTCTTTTCTTGAAACAAGTGCCAATCCCTATATTTTATCCATGGGAACGGAAGAGACGGCAACCAGACGACTCAACTTAGCACAATCATTCAACCCCATAGGCTCGTTGCTCGGCATGTATGTGGCCATGAACTTTATCCAAGCTCGCCTGAACCCATTGGCTACAACAGAGCGTGCAGCATTGAATCAAGTCCAATTTGAAAGCATCAAAAATTCCGATTTATCGGTCTTGATAGCCCCCTATTTAGCTATCGGAGCCGTAATCTTAGTGATGTTTCTACTTATCCGCTTGAGCAACATGCCTACAAATGCCGATCAATCACACAGCCTTAATTTCGGACCCACTCTGAAGCGATTGTTTGGCTTAGCTCGTTACCGAGAAGGGGTCATCACACAATTTTTTTATGTTGGCGCCCAAATTATGTGCTGGACCTTTATCATCCAATATGGTACGCGCTTATTCATGACCGAAGGAATGGATGAGAAAAGCGCCGAAATGCTTTCACAACAATACAACATGGTGGCAATGGTTATCTTTTGCATCAGCCGCTTTGTCTGCACATTTATCTTGCGGTATCTCAATCCAGGGCGTTTATTAATGATCCTTGCCATTGCCGGTGGTTGCTTTACTTTAGGAACCATCTTCTTAGAAAACATTGGAGGGATGTATTGCTTGGTGGGTATCTCCGCATGTATGTCGCTGATGTTCCCAACCATTTATGGCATTTCACTCAAAGGATTGGGCGACGATGCCAAATTCGGAGCAGCCGGCCTTATCATGGCTATCTTGGGCGGAAGTATTCTGCCTCCTTTACAAGCAGCAATCATCGATTGTGATACGGTCTGCGGAATGCCAGCGGTAAACTTGTCGTTTATTCTACCGTTCATCTGTTTCTTAGTCATCACTCGATTCGGCTACCGAGCTATTAAAAAGAATTGGTAGATTAATCACCTGATAGAAGAGGCTTTGTACAAAAACAAGTTCATAAAAACGGTTATAGCAATCGGATAAGAACATTATTGTCTGGCAGAAGAGGAGCTATAAAAACACCTTTCTTCTGCCAGACAATAACAAAAGTAGATTCATGAATCCCTACGACGTCTGACGGCGTTTCTTCCGGCGGCGACTGCGATGTTCTTGAAGTTGTTTTCGCTTATATCTCTGCCAACGCTTATGAATCATCCAACCACTCATACCACCCACAACCATAAAGATCAGTATGGTAATGCCTACCCCCAGGTTGTCGCCTTTTACACGCGACCAGATATCAAGTACCTCTTTGGTCTGATCACCAAAATCGCGGATCATAGCGCAACGCATAACAGTCTGCTTATCTGGATACTGAATCCGATTCACAGATACACTATCATACCCTGGACCAAAGAAATAACTTAAGTTAGTCCGATAGGGCAACGTGGTATCAACTTTCGCTTCATAAATTTCAGGCGTTGCTATGGAGCTGACATAACCGCAGAAATCCATGTTCCGCAAAGCAATATCGGGCCGACACATGAAATTAATGAAGTAGCTTGCAGCTTTTCTGTTTTGAGCATACTTGGGAATGACCCAACCATCGAACCAAATGTTGCTCCCCTCTTTGGGAACCACATAATTCAAGTCGACTCCTACGGCATTCGCTTCTTCAATAGCCCAAATAGCATCGCCACTCCAAGTCATATTCAACCAAGCTTTATTCTTTGTCATCATCTCCTTACCAAAATCGGCCTCCCAACCGGCAATGTTTGGTTTTAAAGCTTTCAGATGGCTTTCGGCCAGTGCCATAGCGCGAGGAGAATAGTCGTTCATCAACTCCTCTACAGTCACCCGACCTTCGGCCAACTCTTTAGCATGAGCGTAAATGATTGCCGTACCGTAAGCATCGCGGTAACTGTCTTTCATCAAAATCTTATTGGCAAACTTCTTATCCCACAAACACCCCCAAGAGGTGGGCTCTTCATCACTCACGAACTTCCGATTATAAAGTATTCCGGCCGTCCCCCACATATAACAAACAGCATATCGACTCGCCACTTCACCTAGCTGACTCAACTTGTCGATCTGTTCATGAATATAAGGCGATACATTTTTAATGTAATTAGGCGAATGGGCAAAATTTGTATCAATGGGGAGCAACAGCTTTTTCTTCATCATGCGCTCGATGATATACTCCGACGGGCAAACCACATCAAAGTCCTCATGCCCTCTTTCTATTTTAGTCAGCATGATTTCATTGATATCAAATGTCTGATATACCAGACGAATCTCTTCTCCCGTCTGTTCTTTATAATAGGCTTGAAAATCCTCCAACACACTTTCGCCGATATAATCGGCCCAATTGTAGATTTTAAGCACCTGCCCACGCGGCTCTCCGGAGTGATAACACCCAGCCAACAAAATACTAAGAATTATTGCAGTAACGATATGTCTCATTCTTCCAAACTCATTTGAATCAAAATACAAAACTAGGCCTTCTTTTCTTGCTTTCCGGCACGATAATTAATGAAAATCAACAAAGCCAACACGACAACGAAGATGATAGCCGACAGCGGACGAAGTTCCGGTGTGAGCCCTCCCTTACGCGCATCTGCATAGATATATGTCGACAGTGTCTCAAGCCCTTCATTGCCAATAGTAAACACCGTTACGGCAAAATCGTCGATAGAGAGTGTCAGTGCCAACATAAAGCCACTGATCATTCCCGGACGTATTTCTGGAATAATGACCTTGCGCAACGCTTGCATAGGGGTAGCCCCCAAATCGAGAGCTGCTTCATAGAGATTGGAATTCATCTGCTTAAGACGAGGCAAAACACTTAATACCACATAAGGGGTACAAAAAGTGATATGAGCCAACACCACAGTTACATACCCTTGCGAAATTCCCAACGATACAAACAGTAAAAAGAGGGAGATACCGGTAATAATATCGCCATTAAGAATGGGAATGCTATTCACAAACCCGATGGTTTTACGGGCACGATTCTTGAGATTAAAAATGCCAATGGCAGCCACACTTCCCAAAACAGTAGAGGCCATGGCCGCTATCAACGCAATGGTGATGGTATTTATCAACGCATTCAGCAACGAGTGATATCCTCCACCACTGGTGAGAAGTGACGAATAAAGTTTGGTCGAAAAGCCAGTCCAATTACCCAGCACCTTAGCTTCAGTAAATGAATAAATAATAATGATAATAATCGGTGAGTAAAGGAGTAGCAATAAAAGCCACAAGTATGTTTGAGCTAAGATCCGTTTTACCATAATCCACCTCCTTCATCCGATTTATCGTCTGTACTAAAAAGAGAAGTTGCCGCAATAAGCATCAACATAATAAGTGATAAAGCTGCCCCATAATTCCACATGCTATTATTGATATTTTCTTGTATCGTGGTACCGAACAGTTTAATATTATTCATGGTGAGCAATTCGGCAATAGCAAAAGTCGAAATAGTAGGCATAAAGACCATCATGATGCCACTCATCACCCCTGGCATAGAGAGAGGCAACACCGTTTTCCAGAAGACCTGAACAGGATTTGCACCAAGATCTTGTGCCGCCTCAATATAACTGCGGTCCATCTTCTGCAAAGTATTATAGATAGGGTAAATCATGAAAGGAATAAAGTTGTACACCATACCAAAAAGCAGTGCACCTTCACCCAAAGGGAGCCGTAAGAAATCGAACAACGCCACAGTAGCCAATGTGCGTACCAAGATATTCACCCACATAGGTAGGATAAACAACACAATCATTGTCTTAGAACGATTCAACTTACTATTACTTAGAATCCAAGCAGCAGGATATCCTAACAAAACACAAATCAAAGTCGTCAGAATAGCTACTCCAATGGAGTAAACAAACGTATTGATGGCTTCAGGATGTTGAAAAAACTTCTGAAAATTATAACATGTCAGATGACCATTGTCATCTGTAAAAGCATAAATCACAATCAGTAAAAGCGGAATGACAACAAAAACTGCAGAAAAAACGATATAAGGTATCGTCCAACTCTTCCGTGATGATAAAAACAGCATAAACTTCTTCTTCACTTCCTTCCCTATTAATCGGTTATTTTAATTACTCTAATCGCATCCGGAGGGATTGAAATCCCCACACGGTCACCATCGTCCCAAACATCATTGGTATCGACAAATACATTCTCATCCCAATCTGAAAAGACAGTTAGATGATAGCGATCTCCCTTATAAAGAATAAACTTCACATCACCAGTGAGCATACCATCCTCTTCATTGTCCAAAAGCGCCACCCGATCAAAGTCGACCTCAACACGCACGGTCTCTCCTCCTGCGATAGACTCCATCGGCAGACAAGTGAATGTACACCCTAAGAACTCCACCGACGTTGCATCTAGCATCTTCCCTTCAAACACATTACATAAACGCTCCTTCTCCATGATATGAATATCGAAAGGCTTAACTAACAGCCCCACCTCTTCACCAACACCATAATGGTGATAATCTTGCACTAAGATCTCATAACCATTACAAAGCACCACCATTTCATAATGAACGCCCTTAAAAATAGACGATTGCACCACACCAGTCAGCTGTGCCGCTTCGGACAAAGGAAAGATGTAGAGATCTTCCGGACGAATAACAACATCGACGGGTTTATTTTCACCAAATCCTGCATCAACACATTCAAACTCAGTCTGACAAAACCGCACCAATTTATCGTGCACCATCACCCCGTTCAAGATGTTACTCTCGCCGATAAAATCAGCCACAAAGCAGTTGGCCGGTTCATTATAAATATCGATAGGAGTCCCTATTTGCTGAATTTTGCCTTCACTCATCACCACAATGGTATCGCTAAGAGTCAAGGCCTCTTCTTGATCATGAGTCACATAAACAAACGTAATGCCCAGACGTTTATGCATCTCTTTCAGTTCCATCTGCATATCTTTACGCATCTTCAAATCGAGCGCAGCCAGTGGTTCATCGAGTAGAAGCACCTCCGGTTCATTAACAATAGCCCGAGCGATAGCCACCCGTTGCTGCTGTCCACCCGATAATGAATCGACATCCCGGAATTCATAATCAGTCATCCCGACCATCTTTAAAGCCGCCTTCACCTTCTTCACAATGGTAGACTTATCCACCTTCTTCAATTTCAATCCGAATGCGATATTATCAAAGACATTCAGATGCGGAAATAAGGCATATTTCTGAAAAACAGTATTGACAGGGCGTTTATGAGGAGGCGTTTGAGTGATCTCATGTCCAGATATTCTTATGACACCATCCGAAGTCGTTTGGAAGCCCGCCAATAAGCGAAGTAAGGTTGTTTTTCCACAACCAGAAGGGCCAAGGATGGTTACAAATTCTCCTTTCTTAACGTTCAAAGAGACATCATCTAAAGCGATTTTATCGCCAAAAAACTTCGAGACATGACTTATCTCAATAATATTGGTTTCACTATTCTGCATATCCATACATTTTGGGGATGCAAAGTTACGCATTTCTATGTTTTCATCCTATTCGTTATTATAATATAACAGATTTTTTTGCCATTAAAGAGATAAAAAAATTATCTTTGCTCATATTTATTTACTAATCTTACAAAACATGAAAAAAATCACTTATTTAATTGTAACGGCAGCTGCTCTTAGTATCGCAGCATGTACGGGTGGTTCCAAACACGGTTATACCATCACAGGCTCTGTAGACGGCGCTGCCGACGGTGACACCGTATTTTTGCAAGAGGCAGCAGGACGCGATCGAAACAACCTCGACACGGCAATCATTAAAAATGGATCATTTACTTTCGAAGGGCAACAGGACTCTATTGTTAATCGTTACATCACTTGTAAGATAAACGATGAGATGCAAACAATGGACTTTTTCTTAGAAAACGGACTTATAACAGTTGCTCTAAGCAAAGACAACGACTCTGCGACAGGTACACCCAACAACGATGCGTACCAACAAATCAGAAGTCAGATCAATACTACCATCCAAAAAATGAATACCATTTATGAGTCATTGGCCGATAGTACGTTAAGTGAAGAACAAAAAGAGGCTAAAAAACAAGCAGGCAACCAACTGGAAGAGGAGTATTACAAGATTTTGAAAGAGGGTGTTCAGAAAAATATCACAAAGGCGGTAGGTGTTCATTTATTCCTGCAATCTTTCTATAACAATACGACGGCCGAAAACGAGGCACTCTTGCAACAAATTCCGGCAGAATACCAAAAGAATGAGCGTATTCAAAAGATTAAAGAGTTTACAGAAAAACAAAAAAAGACAGCCGTAGGGACTCATTTCATCGATTTTGAAATGAAAGACATGAATGATAAACCAGTCAAACTGTCCGATTATGTAGGTAAGGGTAAAGTTGTCCTTGTAGACTTCTGGGCAAGTTGGTGTGGTCCATGTCGCCAAGAGATGCCCAATTTAGTCAAAGCTTATGCAAAATACAAAAACAAGAACTTTGAAATCGTTGGTGTTTCTCTAGACCAAGAAGCTCAAGCTTGGAAAGATGCCTCTAAAAAGTTGCAAATCACATGGCCTCAAATGTCCGATTTAAAATATTGGAACAGCGAAGGTGCACAACTCTATGCTGTAAATAGCATCCCGCATACGATCTTGATTGATGCTAAAGGCACAATTATCGCTCGCGGACTCCACGGCGAAGAGTTACAAAACAAACTCGCAGAGATACTTAAATAATCCGGAAAAAAGTTTTCCAGATATCGATTCTAAAAGGGAACGGGGGTATCAGCTCAATGCCGATACCCCCGTTCTTCTTTTGAATTATTTTTCTTTAATCAAACCAGCGCACATAGCAGAAATCCTGGCGGTGAGGAAGATCCGGATTTTTAGGGAACATCCGGAAAGCGATCTTAAAGCTTCCTGCATTCGACAAGCTATGTTGTACTTGGAACGTATACAAGTTGCCCTCTTTCTTCACCACATTAAATGGTTCTACCGAGTAAACATGCTGCTTACCTTCGGACGTTGTATAAATAGTCACCAATTCCAATCCCACAGCATCGTTCAAGCCCTTCTCATCGATCACATAAGAGATGGTATATTCTTTACCACTCTCTAGTTCACCTTTCTTCAAGACCTCCACTTTTTCGGAAGAGACAATTTCTATCTCATCCCATTTAGCAACCACCTCTTCTTTCCAAGCCGCAATCTCTTTTGCTTTAGCATATTCATTGGCTGCAAGCCATCGGAAACGCTTAGCCTGTTTCGTATAGAACTTCAAGAAGTAGTCGTCCAATTGACGTTTCATGGTATAATGCGGTGCAATCTGAGCGATTGAATTTTTAATCACCTTCACCCAACCTTCTGAATACCCCTTCTTATTACGCGCATAATAAAGTGGCAAAATCTCAGTCTCAAGAATACTATAAATCGTCGCCGAATCTAGCTGATCTTGATGCTCCTGATTCTGATAAGTACGCTTTTCAGTCAGCGCCCAACCCGCTCCTTCGCGATACCCCTCAAGCCACCAGCCATCGAGTACAGAGAAGTTCAGCACACCATTCATCAACGCTTTCTCACCAGATGTACCAGAAGCTTCCAACGGACGTGTGGGGGTATTCAACCAAATATCCACACCAGAGACCAAACGACGAGCCAACTGCATATCATAATTCTCTAAAAAGATAATCTTTCCCAAGAATTCCGGACGGTGTGAAATCTCTATAATACGTTTAATCAAGCCTTGTCCGGCTCCATCGTGAGGATGAGCCTTACCAGTAAACAAGAATTGCACGGGATAATCCGGGTTGTTCACAATCTTCGACAAGCGTTCCAAATCCGTAAAAAGAAGATGAGCACGCTTATACGTTGCAAAACGACGTCCGAAACCGATCAACAAAGCATTTGGGTTAATCTTATCCATCAAAGACACAATACGAGATGGATCACCTTGATTCTTCAACCAATTCTCACGGAACTGCTTACGAATATAATCCACCAATTTATTCTTCATCACAGTACGCGTCTTCCAAATTTCCTCATCAGACACATTATAAATCGCCTCCCAAATCTTAGGATTCGATTGATCGTGCATGAAATTCGAATCAAAATGCTTGCGATAAAGCTGTTTCCATTCCGTAGCACACCAACTCGGGAGATGAATACCATTGGTAACATACCCTACATGGCTCTCTTCCGGAAAGTACCCTTTCCAGATCGTAGAAAACATCTCTTGTGATACCTTTCCATGCAACCAACTCACCCCATTCACCTCTTGCGATGTGTTACAAGCAAAAATCGACATACAGAATCGTTCTGTCTTATCGCCCGGATTATTACGTCCAAGATCCATCAAGTCATCCCAAGTGATACCCATTCTCTCCGGATAACCACCCATGTATTTACCAAACAATGCTTCGTCAAAATAATCGTGTCCGGCAGGTACAGGTGTATGAACAGTATAAAGCGAAGACGCGCGTACCAACTCAACAGCTTGATCGAAATCCAAGCCTTCGGCCACATAATCACACAAACGCTGTACGTTGATTAACGCCGCATGCCCTTCATTACAATGATAAACATCCTTCTTTATGCCCAATGCTTTTAAGGCCAAGATACCACCGATACCCAACAAAATTTCCTGTTTCAACCGATTCTCCCAGTCACCGCCATAAAGTTGGTGCGTAATAGGACGGTCGAACTCACTATTCATCTCATTATCCGTATCCAATAAATATAAAGCAATACGGCCCACATTCACTCGCCAAACATTGGCATAAACAGTGTAGTTGATATACGGTACAGCCACAACCATCGGTTGTCCATTTGCGTCAAGCACCCTTTCTAAAGGCAACTGACCGAAGTTTTGCGCTTCATAATTAGCTATTTGCTGTCCATCCATCGAAAGAGTCTGGGTAAAATAGCCATAGCGGTACAAAAAGCCCACGGCACAAAGATCAACATTACTATCAGACGCCTCTTTCAAGTAATCTCCAGCCAGCACCCCAAGTCCGCCCGAATATATTTTAAGAACATGACTTAAACCATACTCCATACTAAAATAAGCCACCGACGGACGTTTAGCATCAGGCGCCACATCCATGTATTCTCTAAACATGGCATAAACCTCGTTCATCTTCCTTAGGATAACCTTATCTTTCGAAATGGCTTCAAGCTTCTCATAACTCAGCCGTTCCAATAATAGAACAGGATTATGTCCACACTCCTTCCAGAGTTCAGGATCTAAGTCTCTGAACAAATCGATTGCTTCAGCATTCCAAGCACACCACACATTACGTGCCAGTTCAGATAACTTCTGCAACTCTTCCGGCACACACGATTTCACCGTTACTTCTTTCCAATTCGGAGTATTAACATGACTCACTTTAATCTTCATAATGTCTCTATTTATGATTATTAATGTTTTTATTCAATTTCTTCACGCTCCATTGCACGTCTCAATGCAATGTC
>RZZX01000174.1 GCA_009929715.1 Bacteroidia bacterium | reverse complement strand
CGCAAACAAGTAGTATTAACATCCAAAACAATTGAAGATGAACAACAACTTATCTTATGAGGTCAGTCATGTCGTGATCACTCCACGCTTGATTGAATTTCTCAAGCAAAAGCCCAAGGGACGCTTTACTCGACTGGAGGCGTATTTCGACCTACTGAGTAGAGCTATGGTCAAGAAGCCGTTGTCGGTATTGCCCAAGTCAGCATCAGCTGAACTTTTAGGTGAATTTGACACCACTGTAACGGAACTTGCTGCTGACTGGGCTTGGCAACGGGCTACTGTCCGTGACTTTCTGAGTGAATTATCCGCTATCGGTCAATTGGCAAGGGCTGACTCTTACAAAACAATGACCATTACATTCGAGGCATTGAAATTTCGATGGTTTCAGGAGGAACTGGTTAAAGAGGAAGCTACGATTGAACTGCTGAAGCAATCGGACAAGAAGAAAGCAAAAGGTCACTTATCGGCAAAAGAGGCTGGTCTCTTCCCAGCAGATACACAAGGTTGTGATGCTGATGGTTCTATTGCAGGTAATGAGAAGAGTCAGATGAATGATGATGCTATCTCTGAATTGGAAAAATCACAGCGTAAGGTTTGTCGCGAACTCTATGAGGAAATCTTCGCTGACATGAGCGATACCATCAGAGAATGGGCGTACACTCCCAAGGTGGAACATGCGCTCTTTAGGGCTTACTACAATCTTTGTGGTGCAGACCGTAAGCGTTGGCAGGAATACCTCAGTCGAATGCCGAAGGACAACACGCTCAGTTTGACGATTTATGGCAATGAGATGATGCGAACTACGGCGGGCAATGTCGAGTCGTATTTCATTCGTTTCGGCACAGAATTTCTAAAGGAGGGAAAAGAGTAACAGATAAACACATAGTCACGCTCACAGTGACGTTGTTGATACAGGATGACGGGTCACATCATTCTCCCTTAGTTTAGGTGGCATACCACTTAATAAGGGCGTTTACGATAGACCACAGGTCGGGCTGGTCGGGCTCGCCCGATTGTTCAGGAATGTATCAGAGTTGGTAGCCTAATACCCCATGGTGGCAAGCCACGATGGGAGACTGACCAGCAAGATAGCAAGCTGTGAGATAGATATAACATTAGAAGATAATGGCAAAACAGGTATTTGATTTTAGACCGGGAAAGGGCTTTACTGTGGCTCAGAGCAATGAACATCAGCGTCGTTGGACGGAGAAAGGATGGCAGTCTGCCACACACTCCGGGAACTATGACCGCACACGTTCTGCTCTCAACTTTGAGGTGGTGCGTGGTGGCAAAGTTCAGCCTATTGATAAGAGCCACTCTATTCCTGAATTGATGGCCATGAACCTAAAGGCTCGTGGTATCAAGGATCCGAATGAGGGGATGAAAGAGCCATACTACCGAACGGTGGTGAATGTGATTATGGGTGGTGGTCGTGAGCGTATGCGTGAGCTTGCTTTCGGTGACCAGAAGGTGAACTTTGAGCGTGGTGCGGACAACAGTGGCATAACTCGCTGCAAGGATATTGAGCAGTGGGCATCTGATATGTACCGCTTTGCTGCCGACAGATGGGGTGAGGAGAACATCGTTGCCTTTTATGTGCATCTCGATGAGCAAAATCCACATTGTCATCTTACGCTTCTGCCAATAGATAAGAACCAGAAGTTTGCTTTCAAGAAGTTATTTGCTGGCAAGGATAAATATGAGTTCAAGGCTCGCACGACAGCCATTCATGATGCACTAGCTAAAGTGAATGCCAAGTGGGGACTTGACCGTGGTGACAACATCGTGCTTACAGGTGCTCGCCATCGTTCTACTGAAGAATACAGGCGTTCGCTCAGCAGTCAGTGTACAGCTTTGGAGAAGGAACTGGCTGTAAACTCAGAGCGTCTTCGTTTGCTTAACCAGGAGATTGTCATGGCAGAGCGTCGTGTCAAGGGTCTTACTACGATGGTACAGAATCTAGAAGAGAAGAAGGTTTCCATCGAAGCTGAACAGAAGCGTCTTGCTGATGAACTTGTTCATGGCCGAGGTAATGCGGATTCGATTCGTGAACAGATTAGAACGCTGGATGTACAGCTTCAATCGGTCATCGATGGATTGGCAGACAAAAAAGCGAAGTTGGACGATGCTGTTCAGCAACGGGACAAGGTTCTGTCCGATGTGGAACAGCTCAAAACTAACCGGGATGAGCTTCGCCGTCAGGTTTATGTAGCTGCCGGTGAAATGGAAGATCAGATACGTTTCCGATTGAAGGATGCCTTTGCGGATTCAGTACTTTCTGACTTCCGTTCGGTATTGCCTCAGATGACGTTCCGAGACATGGAAGCATTCAACAATACATTGCTGGCAGATATGGCTGCCAATGGCGAAGAGATTATGACTTGTGCTTTATATCTCTATACAGGTATGCTGGACAATGCAACCAACTTCGCCAAAGGTCATGGTGGCGGTGGCAGTGGTAGCGATTTGCCATGGGGACGTAAGGAAGATGAAGATGACAGGGCCTGGGCTTATCGTTGCATGATGCAGGCTCATCGTATGATGAAACCGTCAGGAGGTAAACGAATGAAGAGATAATTTTTAAGAATGGACGGATGGTCAATAGCAGAGGTTGACTGGTGTTTTTTTTCACCATGTTCTTTCTCTTTTTTCAGACATGGTGGCGTTTTTTTTCACCAGTTCCTCTACGTCCGGCTTGATGTCCATTCTTATATACAGAACATAACATGAACACAAAATAGAATCGCATGTTGAAGAGATTTTTAGTACTATCGGCTGTCTGCTTGGCTCTCACTGCACAGGCGGCTAATGAGGAGCCTCTCGTGGAGGATTCTCTGGTGAGTAAAGAGACTTCCATCAGTGAGACGATGCTTCGGTCATTGGAACCGACGTATCTGAAAAATGTAACACTCTCGTCGGGTTGGAAGGACAACTGGTTCGTTGGAATCAGTGGCGGTGCTTCTGCATTTGCCGGAACTCCACTCGGTTGTGAGGATTTGTTTGGTCGCATCAAGCCTACGCTTCACCTGCAGGTGGGCAAATGGTTTACACCAGCCATCGGAACACGTGTATCATTCCGTGGATTTGAGTTGAAGAACTCGGAACTACAGAACAATCGCTACAAGCTGATGCACGCTGATTTGTTGGTGAATGTGGCTTCGTATTTTAACAAGGCTCGTGATGAGCCACGCTGGGACGTTTTTCCCTATGCAGGTTTGGGCTTGATCCACAACGAGGACAATGGGAACTGTCCTTTTGCATTCTCTTATGGCGTGATGGGACGATATCGTCTTTCTCACAGATTGCATCTCACAATGGAG
>RZZX01000173.1 GCA_009929715.1 Bacteroidia bacterium | reverse complement strand
CAGAAAAGTTGAAAATTGGTCAGGAATTATCCAAACAAGCGCAAGGAGTTGGTTCAAGGGTCTTGATACGCCTTAACGCTACTCACATGACCAGCTGAAATAACAAAAGTATTTGCTGAGCTTTGTGTCTGTTGCCCAGCAAAAAATATATCCTTCTGGTAACCAGTTGCTGTTATGGACTTTGAAAACAAGAACCACGAGGACATTACCCAAGAGAAGTGCCGTGAAGGGAATGAACACGGTCAGGTTGCTGGCCGAGCAGCTCGAGGGATATCTATCGCGAGCGACGGCCAGCGAGAAACCAGCAAATCGTTTAGAAGGTGCTCTCCCTGGAGTTCATTGCCGACCGCTTTGGAGGAACCGAGCGGTATTGCTCATTCCGATCCGGGAGCCCTGCAAAACATGTCCGAGAATGACTATCCAGTGACCTCGTTGCAACTCAGGCTCGAAGAAAAGGGTGGTGACTTGGGGGATGAGTCTTTGGTCTGGCCTAAGATGTTCCAGAGGTGGGACTCAGGGAGGGTACTACCTTCCAGTCCGGAAGGAGAGAGTGGTGCGACGGACCCCGAGACGGCTTTTGGGTCGAACAACGGCGAGTCTCTTCAGCCTGATTTCTCTGTAGCGTTCAACCATGAGCAAAAACAATCTGATTTTTTTATGCTCGCAATGGGTGGAGGAACCCTGCCGGTTGACGTGTCCTCGGAGCCTTTCATGGAAAACGTCTCTAAGTCCAGGCCGTTCGAGAGAATGTCCTCCATTGTGGGCCTGGGAGACGCATCGTGTCGGCCGTCCAGGTCTTTGAGAGATTTTTCAGCCTATATGGAAATGGGTCAGGAGAAAAGTTCTGAATTTTTCAACCTGAATACAATCATTAAAGAAGTTTGTAAATTCGTTGAATCAATATTTGAAGAACAGCTGGTAGTAATTTATGAGCTTAACCCTATTCCTATGTTGTATGGTTGCTCTTCGCTGCTGCGCGATGCACTCTTTTCTCTTTTTCAATACATAGTTCATATCGACGAATACTTTGAAAGAAAAGAACCTTTAATTATCAAGATATCAACCCAACCTTTTTCGCATATAATTTACTGCTCTATTGATGTATGCAATAGTGCATTGTGCATGTTGCACAATAATGCTCAAAGAGAAAACCTCGTTGGAGAGGAATGGCAATTATGCCCTAATGAATTGTTGGCAAGTGCTAGAGAAATTATTGTTAGTAAATGTCGTGGCAAGCTTGACTTGATTCGGCAACAATCACAAGCGACATTCAGCATGTCCCTGCTTCCAGCTGTCCATGGAAGTTTTTCTTGTTGACATCGTGCGCGGAACAGGTTCGGGCCTCTTCTGTAACGACAAGAGCGGTGCTTTCATTGTCGATGCCAAAGGTTATTGATTGGTCAACGGTATTGGATGCTATTAACTAGGATCTTTAACCGTATGAAAAAGTATGCAACTACATCAAGAAACCTTGGCTCGGCGATCTCCTGATGCTGGTGACAGACTTCAGGGAGTTGGAAAAAAAATATCTGGACATGTGTCTCGCCAAGACGAAGATGCCGGTGTGCTAATGGTATCAGCGGCGTCTTTATTCATAATCGGTATTTCTTGATTTTGCGAT
Source organism: Bacteroidia bacterium (assembly GCA_009929715.1). Lineage (GTDB taxonomy): Bacteria > Bacteroidota > Bacteroidia > Bacteroidales > Bacteroidaceae > Bacteroides. The sequence goes on along the minus strand of RZZX01000173.1, from coordinate 1,722 downwards.
ACAAGGTGGCTTCTGATATGGCCAGCATCTTTGTGGCCTCTTTGCGGTTGTTGTTTGTCAAGGTTAGTGCCGTCTTGATAGCCTCCTTTTCCATGGCTTCCAAGGTCATCAATTGTGGGATCTGTTCCGTCGATGGGCTTGTCTTTCGGAAAGCAGGTGGCAGGTCGGCCGCCTCGATTACGTCCTTGCCGGATAGCACTGCGGCGCTGCGCAGCACATTGTCCAGTTCCCGAATATTCCCGGGCCATTCATACCGACGTAAGAACTCATAGACTTCGTCACTAACACTGATTTTTCTGCCTAAACTGGTGGAGCATTGCTCAAGAAAATACTCTGTCAGCAATAAAATATCATTATCCCGCTTTCGTAATGGCGGAGCAGTGAGGGTGACCGTGCTTAGGCGATAATAAAGATCCTGCCGGAATGTCGAGTTGGCCACCTCGTTTAGCAGGTTTTTGTTGGTCGCTGCGATAATTCGGATGTCAACCTGGAAAAACTTGGTCGATCCAACCGGGCGAATGGATCGTTCTTGGATGGCGCGCAGCAACTTGGCCTGCATGCCAAGTGATATTTCGCCAATTTCATCCAGAAAGAGCGTCCCTGTGTCGGCTGATCGGATCACCCCCCGAAATGGGGTGTCCGCCCCGGTGAACGCGCCGCGTTCATGGCCGAAGAGTTCTGATTCCAGTACGGATTCACTGATCGAGGCGCAGTCGATAGCCAGAAAAGGCTTGTGTCGGCGTTCCGAGTGATAGTGCAGGGCTTGAGCGATCAGTTCCTTTCCGGTTCCGCTTTCGCCTTGAATAAGCACTGTGAAGTCAGTCGGCGCCACCCTGGTAATCAGTTTTTTCAACTGGACCATGGCGGATGATTCGCCGATCAACCGGTCAAATTCAAATTGCTCCACGTTTTTTCTGCGCAGTGCAGAATTTTCCTGTTCCAATTGCCAGTGTTCATATACCTGGCGGATTCGATTGTTCAATATTTCCGGTGAGTCACCTTTGATGAGAAAATCGAGTGCTCCTTTCTGCACAGCCTTGACCGCTTCCTTGATACCTCCATGCCCGGTTTGGATGATAATTTTCAGCGAAGGTCTGCACTGTATTGCTCGATCGAGAACCTCAAATCCGTCCATTCCAGGCATTTTCAGGTCGAGGAGCATCAAATCGACTTCTGTGGACCCGAGAATTTCCAATCCCTTCTGCCCGTTTTCTGCCAGCAGGATTCTGTAACCATTTTTGTGGAAAAGACGTTTAAGCGCCTTCAGTATGGATATCTCGTCATCGACTATAAGTATGGTGAAATTATCTTTTCCTTCAGACATCATTTGCACTCGCCTATGATTTTTGCCCTTTGAGGGAAAAGAGGCCAAATGCCAGCATTCCCCACGGGTAATATGTTCAGTGGGCTACCCAGAATGAAAAATCGTTATTAGAAGGGCGGGTAATCCGGTTGGCACCACTCCCGGTGGTATTGGTTGATGCTGGATGGTACCTAGACTAACAAAACGGTAGAATCTGTGGACAGGTCTATCTTTTTGAAAACATTTAAATAGTAAAAAGTATTTTTTTCGGAGTCAACTCCTCATTATAAAACAAAAAAGGTAGAAAAATCCGCATTAATTTTATTGCGCTATTTTTTTGAGAGGAAACTGGCTGCGAGGCTAAACGGATTGCAACCCGTCAAGGAAACAAACCGTTATGATTCACGCAATACCAAAAC
>RZZX01000172.1 GCA_009929715.1 Bacteroidia bacterium | reverse complement strand
TACTCGCGTATCTTGGCATCTTCGAAGATTTTGCCAGCATAATCTGTTCCACCGTACCAGTTAGAGTCCCAGCCACGGATAATGCCAAGTCTGTTGGCTATAGGATTTGTTTTTTGTCCCATCTTATTGCTCCTCTTTTACGGTTTTAGTTTTCTTGTCAAGGACTATGGTAACGTGGTTAGAACGTTTGCGGATTCTGGCAGCCCTTCCCTGAGGTGCTGTGCGGATACGCTTCAATGAGCGACCCTGGCCAACCATAATTGTTTTAACTATTACATTGCCACTTTCTAATTCTTTACGATCTGATTCGTTTTTAACTTCCCAGTTTGCAATAGCAGAACGGAGGAGTTTCTCCAGACGTGTAGCTGCTTCTCTTTTTGTATATTTCAAAATATCCAAAGCACGGTTTACTTCAAGACCTCTGATATTATCTGCAACTAAACGCATCTTACGAGGTGAAGTCGGAACATCATTCAGCTTAGCAACAGCTGTCTGTTTCCTTATCTCTTTATGCCTTTCGGCTGACTCTTTTTTTCGAGCTCCCATTATTGTGATTTTCTTTTACACATTAATTATTAACGATTACCCGAGTGACCTTTGAAGGTGCGTGTGGGTGCAAATTCACCGAGCTTGTGTCCAACCATGTTTTCAGTAACGTAAACAGGAATAAACTTGTTTCCATTATGAACAGCAATAGTGTGACCTACAAAATCAGGTGATATCATGCTTGCGCGTGACCAAGTTTTGATTACCTCTTTCTTGCCAGCTTCATTCATGGCAAGTACTCTTTTCTCGAGACTAGCCTCAATGTAAGGCCCTTTCTTTAATGAACGACTCATAATTCTATTCAGTTAATTCCGTTATTTTTTCCTTCTTTCAATGATAAACTTCTTAGTCGTTTTCTTAGGATTACGGGTCTTGTAACCTTTAGCAAGCAAGCCTTTCCTTGAACGTGGGTGTCCGCCGGATGCTCTACCTTCACCACCACCCATAGGGTGATCGACAGGGTTCATAACAACACCTCTGTTCCGAGGTCTGCGTCCTAGCCAACGTTTACGTCCGGCCTTACCGTCCGACTCTAAGTTGTGATCTGGATTTGACACTGTTCCAACAGTAGCGCGGCAGGCAACAAGTACCATCCTTGTCTCACCTGAAGGGAGTTTAAGGATTGCGTGGTTACCCTCACGAGCTGTAAGCTGAGCATAAGTTCCGGCACTGCGGGCCATTGCGGCTCCCTGACCTGGACGAAGTTCAATGTTGTGAATAAGTGTTCCTAGTGGAATTTCTGACAGAGGAAGAGTGTTCCCTAATTCAGGAGCTATACCTGAGCCCGATGCTATTACCTGGCCTACTTTAAGTCCGTTGGGAGCTATTATATAGCGTTTTTCTCCATCTGCGTAAACAACCAATGCGATACGAGCACTTCTGTTCGGATCATATTCGATTGTCTTTACTGTTGCAGTATAATTATCTTTATCGCGTAAAAAGTCGATGACACGATACATTCTTTTGTGTCCGCCACCGATATAACGCATTGTCATCTTACCTTGAGCATTTCTACCACCTGTCTTGCGAATAGGCTCTAGAAGCGATTTTTCCGGTGTAGTGCAGGTGATTTCTGTAAATGCGCTTATCGCTTTATGTCTTGTTCCCGGAGTTGCCGGTTTAAATTTGCGTATTGCCATTGGTCTTAAATATTACTGTAGAAATCAATCTTATCTTCACCGGCCAGTGTTACAAACGCTTTTTTATAGTGATTTGCGCGGCCTGACAATAAACCCGCCTTTGTGAAGCGGCTCTTGCGTTTTCCGTGGTATCTCGCAGTATTTACTTCCAATACTTTAACACCATACATCTCCTCAACCGCTGCTTTGATCTCTAACTTATTAGAGGCAGGGTCAACAATAAAACCGTAACGATTCAACTTCTCGCCCTGAATCGTCATTCTTTCTGTTACTATAGGCTTAATTAAAATTCCCATCGCTCTTTACGGTTTAGTTTCGTCCTTGCATGATATCCTGTACACCGTCAACCATAATAAGGGTTGTAGCGTTTACAAGATCGTATGTGTTGATCTCAGAAACTGAGATTACTTTCACATTCGGCAGATTGCGTGACGATAAGTAAATATTATTTGAATTTTCAGGAAGCACAAAAAGAATCTTTCTGTCATTAACCTTGAGATTTTTGATAATCTTAAGCATATCCTTTGTCTTAGGAGCTTCCAAAACGAATGGCTCAACAAGTGTGAGTGCCTGTTCCTTAACTTTGTATGAAAGTGCAGAGAAACGGGCAAGTTGTTTTAATTTCTTATTGAGCTTAAAGCTGTAATCGCGTGGTTTAGGACCAAACACTCTACCACCACCTACGTAGGTTGGAGATTTGATACTACCATGACGAGCACCGCCTGAACCTTTCTGGCGAACGATTTTCTTGGTACTGTAGGCTACTTCCCATTTCTCTTTTGATTTATGGGTTCCCTGACGCTGATTTGCAAGGTATTGCTTAACATCAAGATAAATAGCGTGATCATTCGGCTCAACGCCAAATACTGCCGAATCAAGAGTCACCTTTTTTCCTGACTCTGTTCCATCTATTTTATAAACTGATAATTCCATAGACTCTTATTCCTCCACGATTACATAAGAACCTTTGGCACCAGGGATAGAACCCTTAACAATCACGAGATTGTTTTCAGGAATCACCTTAATAATCCTAAGATTCAGAATTTTTACCTGATCACCGCCCATACGACCGGCCAATCTTTTTCCTTTAAATACGCGAGAAGGCCATGAAGATGCACCCATAGAACCGGGAGCACGAAGTCTGTTGTGCTGACCATGAGTCTGGCCGCCAACTCCTGCGAAACCATGACGTTTCACAACGCCCTGAAAGCCTTTTCCTTTTGATATTCCAGTTACATCTACCCATTCCAGCTGATCGTGAAATACATCTGTTACGGTAACGGTGTCACCTAGCTGAAGCTCTTTGATGAAATCGTTTCCGAATTCAACGAGCTTGCGTTTAGGTGTGGTTTGTGCCTTTTTAAAGTGACCCATAAGGCCACCGCTGGTGTGTTTTTCTTTTTGTTCGTCATAGGCAAGTTGTACAGCGGCATAACCATCTTTCTCTACTGTACGGATTTGCGTAACAACACACGGACCAGCCTCAATAACGGTGCATGGGATGTTTTTCCCATCGGCACCGAAAACGGAAGTCATTCCGATTTTTTTTCCAATTAATCCAGGCATTGGTTGTTAATTTGGTGTTTTATAATAAATTATACTATCCCGCACAAAATTTGCGGGCTGCAAAGATACGATAAAATATTGTAAATGCAAGAGG